>NZ_JAAQRC020000001.1:5730000-5755000 GCF_019216885.1 Methylobacterium sp. SyP6R
CGTCGCCTCGATCCGGTCGAGGCCGTGCTCGCGGACATGCTTGATGCAGCCGGCGATCCATTCGGCGTGCTGCTCGATCGCCACCGGCATGTTGGTGAGAACCGAGGGGCTGCCCGGGCCGGTCATCGTGAACAGGTTCGGGAAGCCCGGGACCTGCAGGCCGAGATAGCTCCTCGGGCCTGCCGCCCATTCCTCCTTGAGAGAACGACCGTCGCGGCCCCGGATGTCGAGAGCGAGGAGGGGGCCGGTGAGCGCGTCGAAACCGGTGGCGAAGACGATGATGTCGAGGGGATAGGTCGCGTCCGAGGTGCGCACGCCCTCGGGCACGATCGCGGCGATCGGCGTCTTCTTCAGGTCGACGAGCGTGACGTCGGGGCGGTTGAAGGTCTCGAAATAATCGGTGTCGATCGGCGGGCGTTTGGTCGCGAAGAGGTGGTCGCGCGGCGTGAGCGCCTCCGCCGTGTCCGGATCCGTCACGATGCTGCGGATCTTGGCCCGGAT
Organism: Methylobacterium sp. SyP6R; assembly: GCF_019216885.1. Taxonomy (NCBI): domain Bacteria; kingdom Pseudomonadati; phylum Pseudomonadota; class Alphaproteobacteria; order Hyphomicrobiales; family Methylobacteriaceae; genus Methylobacterium; species Methylobacterium synurae. The sequence goes on from NZ_JAAQRC020000001.1 coordinate 5,730,502, forward strand.
GAACTCGGAGGCGGTCTCGTTGGCGTCCTGGTCGAGCATGATGTCGCGGAAGGCCGCGCGGAAGCGCAGGCCGCCGCGCTCCCAGGCCGCCTCGTAGATCGCCAGCCTCTCCTGGGGCGAGACGTCGAAGACCGAGCGGTCCGAGAAATCGAAGGGATGGCCGTTCGGCGCCGCGCGGGCTTTGGCGCGCAACTCCGACGAATTCTCGCGCACCCACGCCTTGAACGTATCGTCCATCGGGCCGTTGCGGGCCGGCACGCTGTAATTGGCGGTGCGCTGGAATACCGTGAGATGGGCGGCTTGCGCGGCGATGACCGGAGTCGCCTGGATGCCGGTCGAGCCGGTGCCGATCAGCCCGACCCGCTGGCCCGAGAAGTCGACGCCGTCATGGGGCCAGCGGCCGGTATGGTACCAGGCGCCCGAGAAGCTTTCGAGGCCAGGGATCGTCGGCACGTTGGCACTCGACAGGCAGCCGACCGCGGTGATCAGGAATTGCGCCTCGAACCGCTCGCCGCTCTCTGTCGTGACGATCCAGCGATTGGCCGCTTCGATGTAGGTGGCGCCGGCGACGCGGGTGCCGAGCTGGATGTCGCGCCGTAAGGAGAAGCGGTCGGCGACATGGTCGAGGTAGCGGCGGATCTCGCCGTGCTCAGGGTAGCGCTCGGTCCAGTTCCATTCCTCCTCGAGTTCGCGCGAGAACGAGTAGGAATAGTAGTAGCTTTCGGAGTCGCAGCGTGCGCCCGGATAGCGGTTCCAGTACCAGGTACCGCCGATGCCCTCGGCCGCCTCCAGCACCCGCACCGACAGGCCGAGCCGGTCGCGCAGCAGATGGAGCTGATACAGGCCGGAAAACCCGGCCCCGACGATGATCGCGTCGTAACGACGGACGGGAGCGGCCTCGTTCGGCTCTCTCATGGCGTCGGTGTCTCCCTGTCCGAAGACCGTGACGCCCGTGGGCGCCCAGCTCCGTGATATCGGCTCCCGCGGAAACGGCGTGACCGCGGCTCCTGTCCGATCAGGCTAGCAAGCGACCGGCGTCTCGACCACGCGCCGTGAGCGCGCGCCACCCATGAAGAGGGATCAGGTGACGGAGCCGGGTGCCGCGTGGCCGATCCGCCCACGCGGCGGGTCGACACCGCCGGTCGTTCAGACGCTCCGGTCGTTGCGGCGCAGGCTCTCGGGCATCGCGAAGAGCAGGAGCCCGGCGGCGACGAGGCAGAGGCAGCCGATGCCGTAGAGCGCCGGGGTGGTGGAGCCGGTGAGGTCCTTGACCCAGCCGACCATGACCGGGCTGACGATGCCGCCGAACTGACCCAGCGTGTTGATGAGCGCGATGCCGCCCGCCGCGCCGACACCGGTGACGAGCTTCGCCGGCAAGGTCCAGAAGGTCGGGATCGACGCGACGATACCGGAGCCGAGCAGCGCGAGGGCGATCATCAGCGGGACGATCTCTCTGTCGAACAGACCGGCGAGGAAGAAGCCGAGGGCTGCGGCGACCGCCAGGCCGGCGACGAATTTCAGCCGCTCGCCCGAGGCGTCCGACAGGCGCCCGATGACGATCATGCTGACCGCACCGCAGATGTAGGGAATCGCGGTCAGGAAGCCGACCGAGGCGGCGGCCCCGCCGCTCGCGGTCTTGATCAGGTCCGGGCCCCAGAAGTTGAGGCCGTAGGAGCCGACCTGAAGCAGGAAATAGACGAGGGCGATGAGCAGGAAGCCCGGCTGCCTGATCGCGCCCCACAGCGAATGGTCGCCGATGCCGTGGTTATGGTGGGCGATGCGGGAGGACAGAAGATCCTTTTCCTCGGCCGAGAGCCAGCGCGCGTCGGCGATCCGGTCTTCGAGGCGGGTGAGCACCAGGGCCCCGAGGATCAGGCAGGGCAGGCCGCCGGCGAGGAAGAGCCATTGCCAGCCGGCGAGGCCCGCGACGCCGTTGAGACCGCCGAGGATCAGCCCGGCCGCCGGCGCGCCGACGATGCCGGCGAAGGCCGAGGCGACGAACATGAACGAGGTGACGCGGCCGCGGAACGAGGCCGGGAACCACAGGGTGAGATAGTACAGGATGCCGGGGGCGAAGCCGGCCTCCATCGCGCCGATCAGGAAGCGCAGGACGTAGAAGTGCCACTCGGTGCGGATGACGATCATCAGCGCGGTGGCGATGCCCCACGAGATCATGATCCGGGCGATCCAGCGCCGCGCGCCGACCCGGTAGAGGGCGAGGTTCGACGGCACCTCGAAGATGACGTAGCCGACCACGAACATGCTGGCGCCGAGGCCGTAGGCGACGTTGCTGAAGCCGAGGTCGCTCTGGAGCTGGAACTTCGCGAAGCTGATGTTGATGCGGTCGAAGAACGCGAACAGGTAGCAGATCATGATCAGCGGCATCAGCCGCCAGGCGACCTTGCGGATGACGGCAGCCTCGGTGAGGGCGTCGGAGCCGGCGAGCGGGCCGGCGGTGGCGATGGCCATGGGATTTCCTCCGGGCTTGGGTGGAGCCTTGGCCCGCGATGCGGGCATGAGTAGAGCCATTGCCCGCGATGCGGGCTTGGGTAGAGCCATTGCCCGCGATGCGGGCACGGGGGCGCCTTCGCCCGGGGGACGGGCGGGGCGGGTTTTGCGGTCCGGTGAGATTCGGCGAGGCTGCCTTCTTCCGGGCGGCGCGCGCGCCGGTGTCAGGCCGCCTTGAGCGGCGGGGCCGGGTGCAGGTCGCGCGGACGACCGGCCTTGGCGACCTGGCCCGGTCCGTCATGGCCGACGAGGCGGGGCAGGTCGCGGGACAGGGCGATGAGGGCGTCGAGGTCGAGGCCGGTCGACAGGCCCATCTCCTCGGCCATGCTCGCGAGGTCCTCGGTGCAGATGTTGCCGGTGGCGCCGGGCGCGAACGGGCAGCCGCCGAGGCCCCCGAGGGCCGCGTCGAACCGGCGTGCGCCGGCGTCAAAGGCCGCGAGCACGTTGGCGAGACCGCAGCCGCGGGTGTCGTGGAAATGGAGCGTCAGGCGGTCGGCCCCCACCAGCGGCAGCACCCGGGCGACGAGGCGGGCGACCTGGCGCGGATTGGCCATGCCGGTGGTGTCGGCCAGCGTCACCCCGTCGACCCCGAGCGCCAGATAGCGCTCGACCTGGACCAGCACCTTGTCCTCGGGCTGGAGCCCCTCGAACGGGCAGCCGAAGGCGGTCGCCGCGGTGGCGTTGACGCCGACCTCGCCCCGCACAGTTTCCATGATCGCGGAAAAGCCCCGGATCGAGGCCTCCGGCGTCATGCCCATATTGGCACGGTTATGGGTCTCGCTCACCGAGGCGACGAGGTTGATCTCGTCGGCGCGTGCGGCGAGGGCCCGCTCGGCGCCCTTCGGGTTCGGCACGAGGGCGACGTAGGTGGCGCCGGGCCGGCGCGCGATGCCGGAAAAAACCTCGGCCGCGTCGGCGAGCGCCGGTACCGCCTTCGGCGAGACGAAGGACGAGACCTCGATGCGGGTGAAGCCCGCCGCCGACAGCGCGTCGATCAGCCGGATTTTTTCCGCGGTCGGGACGAAGACCGGCTCGATCTGGAAGCCGTCGCGGGTCGCGACCTCCTGGATGACGATCCCGCTCACGCGACGGCTCCCGTCTGGCGCAAGGCGGCGATGCCGGCCTCGTCGAAGCCGAGGTCGGAGAGCACCGAATCGGTGTGGGCGCCGAGGGCCGGGCCCTGCCAGCGCACGCTGCCTGGGGTCTCGGACAGCTTCGGCACGATGCCGGGCATCTTCACCCTCGTGTCGCCGGGCAGGTCCGCCTCCAGGATCATGTCGCGGGCGGTGTAATGCGGGTCGGCGACGATGTCGGCGACCGAGTAGATCCGCCCGGCCGGCACCTCGGCGGCGTCGAGCACCGTCAGGGCCTCCGTCACCGTGCGGCCTCGGGTCCAGTCGGCGATGACGCCGTCGAGCATCCCGGCCTGTTTCGAGCGGCCCTCGTTGTTGCGCAACGCCGGATCCTCGGCGAGGTCGGCCCGGCCGATCGCAGTCATCAGGCGGCGGAAGATCGGATCGCTGTTGCCGGCGATGACGACGAAGCCGCCATCCCGGCTCGGATAGGTGTTCGAGGGCGCGATGCCCGGCAGCGCGCCGCCGGTGCGGGTGCGGACCTCGCCGAGAAGGTCGTATTCCGGCACCAGGCTCTCCATGACGTTGAACACGCTCTCGACGAGCGAGACGTCGATCACCTGGCCGGCGCCCTGGCCGGTCTTGACCCGCAGCAGGGCCATCAGGGCGCCGATGACGCCGTGGAGCGAAGCGAGCGTATCGCCGATGCTGACGCCGGCCCGGGCCGGCGGGGTGCTCGGGTCGCCGGTGGTGAAGCGCAAGCCCCCCATCGACTCGCCGATCGCCCCGAAGCCGGGCCGGTCGCGATAGGGCCCGGTCTGGCCGTAGCCGGAGATGCGGACCATCACGAGGTTCGGGTTGAGGGCCGAGAGCACGTCCCAGCCCAAGCCCAGTTTCTCGAGCCCGCCGGGCCGGAAGTTCTCGACGACCACGTCGGCGCTCTGCGCGAGCTGCTTGACGATCGCGAGGCCCTCAGTCGACTTGAGGTTGACGGCGATCGACTTCTTGTTGCGCGATTGCAGGTACCACCAGAGCGAGGTGCCCTCGTGCATCTTGCGCCACTTGCGCAGGGGATCGCCCTCGCCGGGGGGCTCGACCTTGATCACCTCGGCGCCGAACTCCGCCATCAGGCGGGTGGCGAAGGGCGCGGCGATCAACTGGCCGAGTTCCAGGACGCGAATGCCCGCGAGCGGTCCGCTCATGACGTCTCCTCCGATGCGATGTGTCTTTGAACCATCCATAATTGAAGAACGCGGGCCGGATCCAACCGTATCTCGCGAGCGACCGTTCTCTCCAGGAGAACGCAAAGGGTCGAACGGGACGCCGTCAGGGCGGTGCCGGCCGGGCCAGATGCGCGACGAGGAGGCCGGCGGCGGGCGAGAGCGTACCCGGTCGCGTCACGATGATCAGCTCGCGATCGGCCCATGGGTCGGTCAGCGGCACCGCCACGAGCTGCATCGCACCGCCGATCAGGCCGAAGACCCGCTCGGGGATCACGCCCAGGCCCATATCGGCCTGGACCATGCGGCAGACCGCGTCGAAGCCCGGGACGTGCACCCGCAGGCGCAACGGGCGGCCGATCCGCTGCGCCTCGGCCCGGACGCTGTCGTAGATCGAACTCTGGGCATGCAGGCCGATGAAGTCGTAGCCGAGCGCTTCGGCGAAGGCGAGGCTCGCCCGGCCCGCCAGCGGATGCTCGGCCCGCATCACCAGGACGAGTCGGTCGCGCCGGTAGAGGGTGGAGCGCAGGTCGAGCGCCGCGACGGTCCCCGAGCAGATTCCGATCTCGGCCGCGCCCTCGGCGACGCCCCGGATCACGCCGCCGCTCGGCCGCTCCTCCAGGTCGATTCTGATCGCGCCCTGCCTTGCCTGGAAGGCCCGCAGGTCTTCGGGCAGAAACTGCACGATGGCCGAGAGGTTGGCGAGCATCCTGACGATGCCGCGCACTCCCTTCGCGTGCTCGGCGAGTTCGAGGGCGATCTGCTCGGCGCTCGCCAGCATGCGACGGGTGTGGTGCAGCAGCGTCTCGCCGGCCGGGGTCGGGCGCATGCCCCGCGGCTCGCGGGTGAGCAGGATGCAGCCTAAGGCCCGTTCCAGCTCGGCGAGGCGCTTGCTCACCGCCGAGGGCGCGATCACGGCGGCCCGGGCCGCACCGTTGAGCGTCCCCTCCTGGCAGATCGCCGCGAACAGCCGCAACGTCTTGAGGTCGAGGCGGTTGAGGAGACCGGGGGCGGGAAGCTCGTCGGGAATGGCCCGCTCCCGTCGTCGATGGGGCGCTCGGATGGGATTTTTCGCCTATTCCGGCTCATCGAAGATCATATGCGGAGTCGGACCGGCGCGCCAACGCGCATCGTTTCGGTCCGGCGCGGCGTCTCGGCGATCCGCGCCTGGAAGATTGGATGTCAGCCCTTCGCCTGCGTGAGGGCTCACACTTCTTCGGCCGCGGCCTGCCTGCCGGCGAGGATCTTTCCGTGTTTCTCAGGGGGTATCGGAAATATTTCCGCGCGGCGACACCGATACATCGATCGATTTGCACCATCACCCGCATGATCGATAGCCGCCCGCAGGAGAGCAGCCCGTACGGGATGCCGCCGGAGAACCTGAACGCCCGAGAAATTGTCATTGCTGTGCCGGATTCGCGCACTGGTGGGACTGGCGAGCTTCCCTTAAGGTGTCCGAGTAGATACCGGTTCGGATCCGAACGGCGCGAGGGGCGAGGGCGGCCATGCGGTCTGTGCAACCGGCGGAACTGACGGCCTGCGACAGGGAGCCGATCCACATTCTCGGCACCTTGCAGCCGCACGGCTTCCTGCTGGCGCTCGAAAGACCGGATCTGCGCGTCGTCCAGGCCAGCGCGAACCTGCCCGACCTGCCCGGACGTCCCGCCGCCCAGGTCCACGGCCTACCCTTGAGCCAGGCGCTGCCGGAGGTCGGGGCCCCGATCGTCCAGGTGCTGACGACGGATCTCGGCCAGGGTCTCGGACAGGACGGCGCGGCCTATCTCGGCACGCTCACCCTCGAGACGGGGGAGGGACTGCGCGCCTACGACCTCGCGGCGCACCGCTCCGGCGGCCTCATCGTGCTCGAATTCGAGGAGAGCGCCGGCGAGGCCGCGGCGGGCAACCTCGACATGCTCTACCCGCGGCTGCGCGCCTTCATCGAGGCGCTGCACGGGGCCGGGACGGTGGAGGACCTGTGCGGGCTGCTGGCCGCCGACATCCGCCAGCTCACCGGGTTCGACCGTGCCCTGGTCTACCGCTTCGACCGCGACTGGAACGGCACCGTCGTGGCGGAGGACGGCAACGGCGTGCTGCCGGCCTATCTCGACCTGCGGTTTCCCGCCTCCGATATCCCGGCCCAGGCCCGCGAACTCTATCGCCGCAACCGCCTGCGCATCATCCCGGACGCCGCCTACGATCCGGTTCCGATCGTCCCGGCTCTCACGCCCTCGACCGGGGCGCCCCTCGACCTCAGCCAGTCCGTCCTGCGCAGCGTCTCGCCGGTCCATGTCGAGTACATGCGCAACATGGGCACGGCGGCCTCGATGTCGATCTCGATCCTGGTCGAGGGGGCGCTGTGGGGGCTGATCTCCTGCCACAACAAGACGGCGCGGCGGGTGCCGCTGCCGACCCGCAACGCCTGCGACATCCTCACCCAGACCTTCGCCCTGCAGCTCGCCGCCAAGGAGCGCGGGGCGCTCGCCGAGCAGCGCCTGACGCTCGGGGCGATCCAGGCGCGGCTCCTCGCCTTCATGGCGGAGGAGGAGAACTTCGTCGAAGGCTTCCTCAAGCATCCGGAGGACGTGCTGGCCCTCACCGATGCCGGCGGCGCGGCGATCGTCACCGGCCAGCGCTGCCACCTGATGGGCCGCACCCCCAGCGAGCGGCAGGTGCGGGGCGTCTACGAATGGCTCTCGGCCGAGCATGGCGGCGAGGCGGTCCACGTCACCGAGGCGCTGGGCGAGGAATACCCGCCGGCCAGGACCATCGCCGAGACCGCGAGCGGCCTCCTCGCCATCTCGATCTCCGAGAAATATGCCAGCTACGTGCTGTGGTTCCGGCCCGAGGTGGTCCAGACCGTGCGCTGGGGCGGCGATCCGACCAAGGCCGCCTCCAAGGATCCGGCCGGTGGGCCCGACCGGCTGCACCCCCGGCAATCCTTCGAGACCTGGAAGGAGACCGTGCAGGGCCGCTCCAAGCCCTGGTCGGTGCCGGAGGTCGACACCGCCAAGGATCTGCGCGCCGCGGTGCTCGGCATCGTGCTGCGCCGGGCCGAGGAACTGGCGGCGCTGACCGAGGAATTGCAGCGCTCGAATAAGGAACTGGAGGCCTTCTCCTACTCGGTCAGCCACGACCTGCGGGCGCCGTTCCGGCACATCGTCGGCTATGCCGAGCTCCTGCGGTCGCGCGAGGGCGACAAGTTCTCGGAGCGCGGGCGGCGCTACGTCGACACCATCATCGAGGCGGCGTTCTCCGCCGGAACCCTCGTCGACAACCTGCTCACCTTCTCGCAGATGGGGCGCAACGCCCTCAACCGCATTCCCTGCGACATGAGCCAGCTGGTCGAGGACGTGCGCCGTAAGATGATCCGCGACATCCCGCTCGAACGGACGATCCGCTGGCGGGTCGGGCCCCTCGGCCGGGCCCAGGCCGACCCGGTGATGATGCGGCTCGTGATCGAGAACCTGTTGTCGAACGCCGTGAAGTACACGCGCGGCCGGCCCGAGGCGGTGATCGAGGTGACGCGCGAGGCCGACCGCGACGGCGAGGCGGTGTTCTGCGTGCGCGACAATGGCGTCGGCTTCGACATGACCTATGTGAACAAGCTGTTCGGGGTGTTCCAGCGCCTGCACCGGGTCGAGGAATTCGAGGGAACCGGGATCGGGCTCGCCAACGTCCGGCGCATCGTCGAACGCCATGGTGGACAGGTCTGGGCCGAGGGGAACCTCGGCCAGGGGGCGGCCTTCCATTTCACGCTCCCCCTCCGTTAGAGATCGCCATGGCCGACCTCAAGCCGATCCTCCTCGTCGAGGACAACCCCAACGACATCGAACTGACCCTCGCGGCGCTCGAGAAGAGCCAGCTGGCGAACAAGATCGTCATCTGCCGCGACGGGGCGGAAGCGCTCGAATACCTGCGCCGGCAGGGTCCGCACGCCGAACGGCCGGCTCAGGACCCGGCGGTCGTCCTCCTCGACCTGAAGCTGCCCAAGGTCGACGGGCTGGAGGTGCTGGCGGCGGTCAAGGGCGATGCGCGCATGCGGGCGATCCCGATCGTGATGCTGACCTCGTCCCGGGAGGAGAGCGACCTCGTGCGCTCCTACCAGCTCGGCGTGAACGCCTTCGTGGTGAAGCCGGTCGGGTTCAAGGAATTCTTCGAGGCGATCCAGGATCTCGGCGTGTTCTGGGCCGTGCTCAACGAGCCGCCGCCCCACCGGAACGACTGGGCCTCCGGTGAGTGACGTAACGGTGGCGGAGGATGGGGGGGCCCCGTTGCGCGTCCTGCTCCTCGAGGACAGCGACCTCGACACCGAGCTGCTGAGTGCGGTTTTGGAGGATGCCGGACTCATCGTCGCCGTCGAGCGGGTGATCACCCGGGACGCCTTCGCGGCGGCGACGATGCGACGCTGCCACGACATCATCCTGGCCGATTACGTGCTGCCCGCCTTCGACGGCATGAGCGCGCTCGCCGCCGCCCGCGAGAATTGTCCGGAAGTCCCGTTCGTCTTCGTGTCCGGCACGCTCGGCGAGGAGGTGGCGGTGGAGGCACTGAAGCACGGCGCCACCGACTACGTGACCAAGCAGCGCCTCGACCGGCTGCCGCGGGTCATCCTGCGCGCCCTCTCGGAGGCCCGCGCCCATCTGCGCCGCCGCGCCGCCGAGCAGGCCCTGCGCGACCTCAACGAATCCCTCGAGCAGCGCGTCGCCGCCCGGACCCGGGAGCTCGCCGACACCAATGCGGCGCTCCAGCACCAAATCCGTGAGCGCGAACGGATCGAGGACGCCCTGCGCCAGGCCCAGCGCCTCGAGGCGGTGGGCCAACTCACCAGTGGCGTCGCCCACGACTTCAACAACCTGCTCACGGTGATCGCCGGCAACATCGAGTTCCTGGAGCGGGCGGTCTCGGACGAGCGCTCGAAGCGCCGGCTCGACATGATGCGGGGTGCGGCCGAGCGCGGCGCCCGGCTCACCGCCCAGCTCCTCGCCTTCTCGCGCCGCCAGAAGCTCGCGCCGGTGCCGGTGCAGCTCAACCAGACCGTCGCGTCGATGCGCGACCTGCTGCAGAGCTCGATGGGCGGCTCGGTCCGCATCGAGATGACGCTGCAGCCCGACCTGTGGCCGGCCCTCGTCGATGCGACCCAGATCGAGCTCATCATCCTCAACCTCGCGATCAACGCCCGGGATGCGATGGCGGTCGGCGGCTGCCTGACCATCGAGACCGCCAACGTGCAGCTCGACGCCGAGCCGGCCCGGCCCGAGGAGCCGAGCCCGGGCGACTATGCCATGGTGGCGGTGAGCGACACCGGCACCGGCATCGCGCCCGACGTGCTCGCCCGGGTGTTCGAGCCGTTCTTCACCACCAAGGATGTGGGCAAGGGCTCCGGGCTCGGCCTCGCCCAGGTCTACGGCTTCGCCAAGCAGTCCGGCGGCGGCGTGCGCATCGAGACCGTGCCCGGCGAGGGCACGTCGGTGCGGGTCTACCTGCCGCGGGTGGCGGCGGAGGCTCCCGTGCACGAGGTGCACCCGGTCGCGATCGATTGTGCCGGCATCCGCGACGGGAGCGACAAGCGGGTGGTGCTGGTCGTCGACGACGACGGCGACGTGCGCGACATCACGACGACGCGCCTCGGTGAGGCCGGCTACGCGATCCGCGAGGCGGGTTCGGGCCTCGCGGCGATCCAGGCGCTCGAAGCCGACCCGTGCGTCGACCTCGCCGTGCTCGATTTTGCGATGCCGGGGATGAATGGGGCCGAGGTCGCGACGGTGATCCGGAGCCGCTGGCCGGCGATCCAGATCCTGTTCGTGACCGGCTACGCCGACCACACCGCGCTCGCCCGGATCGACGGCGGCACCGAGGACCGCGTGGTGCAGAAGCCGTTCCGCGGCGAGGACCTGGAGCGCAAGGTCGCGTCGATCCTGGAGCCGCGACCGCGGCTGACCCTGGTGAGCGGCGGCGTCGAGGCGCGGGCGCGGACCAACGGGATGGGTCGGGGGTAAGGCGAAGCCGCGTCAGCAGCGCCGCAGACGCCTCCGATCCGACGTGCTAGGCTCGCCCCGATAAGGACCTCAAGTCGCACGCTCGACCGGTCCACGGGAGGATGAACGCCGCATGGCAGGACCCATGGTGACATCCATGGCCGGAGCCCGAACGCTCCGGATCCGGAGCGCCGCCCAGGCGGGACCGGACACCGTCCGCCGTCGCATCCCCTCGATCACGCGAGTCTCCCCGTGTGCCGGCCTCCATGCCGCGCGCCCGCTCGCGCATCCCGTTCAGCATCGCATCGCGAGGTTTACATGACAGTGACCAAATTCGGTCTCGGCCAGCCTTTGCGCCGGGTCGAGGATCGTCGGCTGATCACCGGCGAGGGCCATTACGGCGACGACCATGCCCCCGCGGGTTGCCTGCACGCTGCCCTGCTGCGCAGCCCGCACGCCCATGCGACCTTCACGATCACCGACCTCGAGGCCGCCCGGGCGATGCCCGGCGTGCACCTCGTGCTCACCGCCGAGGACGTGGCCGGCCTCAACGACATCAAGTGCCAGGCGCCGCTGCCGAACGGCGACGGCAGCCAGAACCACGTCGCCCACATCCCGGTGCTGGCCAAGGGCGCCGTCAAGCATATCGGCGACGCCGTCGCCTTCGTGGTCGCCGACACCGTCGCCCAGGCCCGCGACGCCGTCGAGGCGATCGGCATCGACTACGACGTGCGGCCGGCGGTGGTCGGCATCCGCGGCGCGATCGCGGGCGGCGCCCATGCGGTGTGGGACCAGCAGCCCGACAACGTCTCGTTCGACTCGACCATGGGCGACAAGGCTGCGGTCGATGCCGCCTTCGCCAAGGCCGCCAAGGTGGTGAAGGTCGAGGTCGAGAACCAGCGCCTCGTCACCAACTACATGGAGACCCGCAGCGTCGTCGCCGAATACGATGCGGGCACCAAGCGCTTCACCCTCACCATCCCGAGCCAGGGCGTCCACGGCCTGCGCAAGACCCTGATGGGCGTGCTCGGGGTCGAGAAGGAGCAGATCCGCGTCGTCACCGGCGATGTCGGCGGCGGCTTCGGCACCAAGACCTTCACCTACCGCGAATACCCGCTGGCGGCGGAAGCCGCGCGCCGGCTCAACAAGCCGGTGAAGTGGGTGTCCGAGCGGGGCGAGCACTTCGTCGCCTGCGCGCAGGGGCGCGACAACCTCTCGGTCGGCGAGGTCGCGCTCGATGCGGACGGCACCTTCCTCGCCATGCGCTTCGACGTGATCGGCGATCTCGGCGCCTACCTGTCGCAATACGGGCCCTACATCCCGTATCTCGGCGCCACGATGCTGACCGGCGTGTACAAGACCCCGGCGGTCCACGTGCGGGTGCGCGGCGTCTACACCAACACCGTGCCGGTCGACGCCTATCGCGGCGCCGGGCGGCCGGAGGCGGCCTACCTGATCGAGCGCCTGGTCGACCGGGCGGCGCGGGAGACCGGGATCTCGCCGGCCGAGATCCGCCGGCGCAACTTCATCCCGCCGAGCGCGATGCCCTACACCACGCCGATCGGTGACCGTACCTACGATACCGGCGATTTCGCCGCCCATATGGGCCGCGCCGTCGAGGCGGCGGACTGGACCGGCTTCGAGGCCCGCGCCGCGGAATCCCGCGCCAGGGGGCTCGTGCGCGGCATCGGGCTTGCCACCTACATCGAGTGCACCGCCTGGGGCGAGGGCGAGGACGTGAAGATCACCCTCGACCAGGATGGCGGCGCCACGGTCTATGTCGGCACCCAGTCGAACGGGCAGGGCCATGCCACGGCCTATGCGCAGTTCGCCGCCGAGCATCTCGACCTGCCGCTGGAACGCATCCGCGTGGTGCAGGGCGACACCGACAAGGTCGCCACGGGTGCCGGCACCGGCGGCTCGCGCTCGATCCCCGTCGGCGGCATCTCGGTCGGCGCCGCCTCGAAGAACCTCGCCGGCAAGCTGAAGGAGCTCGCCTCCGAGGAACTGGAAGCAGGTATCCAGGATCTCGAGATCGCCGAGGGCGCGGTGCGGGTCGCCGGCACCGACCGGTCGATCGACTTCGCGGCCCTGGCGGCCTTGCCGAAGGCCACCGAGGCGATGCGGACGGGCCAGGGCGACTTCGTGCCGCCGAGCGCGACCTACCCGAACGGTACCCACGTCGCCGAGGTCGAGATCGACCCCGATACCGGCATCACCACGATCGTGCGCTACACCGTCTGCGACGATTTCGGCATCGTGGTGAACCCGTTGCTGCTGGCCGGCCAGGTCCATGGCGGGGTGGCGCAGGGCATCGGCCAGGCGCTGCACGAGCGCACGGTCTATGACGAGGCCGGCCAGCTCCTGACCGCGAGCTTCATGGACTACGCCATGCCGCGGGCCGGAGACGTGCCGTTCTTCCACTTCGAGACGAAGAACGTGCCCTCGACCACCAACCCGATGGGCATCAAGGGCGCCGGCGAGGCCGGCAGCATCGGCTCCTGCCCGGCGGTGATGAACGCGGTGGTCGATGCCCTCGACCGCAGCGTGGGCCTGCGCGACATGGACATGCCGGCGACGCCGGCGCGGATGTTCGCGGCCCTTGAGCCCTTGCGCAAGGCCGCCGCCGCCTGACGGCGACGGTTCGGACGCGATGATGCTGCGGCGCTCGGCTTCCTGGCCGGGCGCCGTTTTCATGGAGGCGTCAATCCAGCCTCCGGTACCTGACGATATTCGATCGGCGCCTGCCGATTCGATGCCAACGGTCGTTGGAACCGGCTGCTTATATCAGCCGATCTGCGAAATCTGACTATCGTCAAAGACCAATCATCTTGGTCTTGCGAGTCGCCGATTTCGGCCCAACCCGGTCTCATCGAGCCAGTTCTCCGCATCCCGGAAGCCGCCATTTGAATGCGGCCCGTGCTCAATCGACAATGAATAATTTTGCACCTGTGCGAGTCGACGAGCGATGTGCGGCATCGCCGAAATCCGAAACTTGATAACTCATGCCGGGCACAAGCGTGAAAGTGCGGCCGTCACGCAGCTCCGTCTCGAGCTCCCCCTCGATGACGAGAAGAATGTGGCCGCGATCGCACCAATGATCGGCAATATAACCAGGTGAATATTCGACCATGCGGACGCGGATATCGCCGATCTGGAATGTACGCCAGAGCGCGCTGCCGACTTCACCGGAATGCTCGGATGCCGGAACCGCGGACCAATCGACAACAGTGAACGGAAGTCCAGGTATTTTCATATCATCACCGCCATGATCGATCGATCGATCGTGCGATGCGTGCTTGAATTTGTCACTCCATTTCGGAGATGAATTTTGGCGGCGATCGCGAGTCTTCGTCTCGGGATCGGGCGGACAGGACAAACGTATGGCGGCGTCCCGGGCCGGTCTTGCCGATGCAGGAAGGCGCGAGACGCGGCACGGCCTGTGGAGCGCGGGCGGCGTCGCGCCACCAGGGCGTCTCGCCCCGGCGGCGCTCGCCCGGTCAGCAACTGAGCTTGCGGCCCTCGCGGAAGCCGTGGACCTGGAAGTGCTTGTAGCCGGACTCCATCTTGCCGGCGAGTACGGCGCGGGCCACGTCCGGGTTGCAGCGCAGGTACTCGCGCTCGTTGAACGCCGCGGCGCCACGGGGCGGCCCCTGATCGCGATAGTCCCGGTCGCGGTCGCGAGAGCCGTAATCGCGGTCGCGGCGGTAATCGTCGCGCCGGCCGTAATCGTCGCCGCGATCCCGGTAGCCGCGGTCGCGATAGTCCCGGTCGCGGTAGTCGCCGTCGCGGCTGCGATACTCGCGGTCGCGGGAGCCGTAATCCGGCCCCCATGACTGGGCCGAGGCGGTTCCCACCGCGCCGATCAGGCCCAATCCTACGACCGCCACCACCCCAATCGTCCTCATCTGCCGTCATCCCCCTTCATGCAAGGCGCTTCGTCGCCGCTGGGGAAGCTAGAGCAATCAGGGCCGAAAGGGATAGCGCCGTCATGTCTCGGGACGGTGGTGGTCTGCGCAGAGACGGCCGTCACCCCTCGCCATAGAGGTGGCAGGCGACCGTGCGGCCCGGCGCCGCCTCGCGTAAAGCGGGCGCCTCGTTGCGGCATCGGTCGAAGGCGCGAGGGCAGCGGGGATGGAAGTGGCAGCCCGCGGGGGGCTTGAGCGGCGAGGGCGGCTCGCCCTCCTGGAAGCTCATCGCCACCGGCTGCTCCGGGTCCGGCACCGGGGAGGAGGCCTTCAGGAGCTGGGTATAGGGGTGAAGCGGCTCGCCGAAGAGCGGTCCCACGGGCCCGCTTTCCACCACCCGGCCGAGATACATCACGGTGACCCGCTGGCAGAAATGCCGGACCACGCCGAGATCGTGCGAGATGAACACGAAGGCGAGGTTGCGGGACTGCCGCAGCGATTCGAGCAACCGCAGGATCTGCGCCTGGACCGAGACGTCGAGGGCCGAGACCGGCTCGTCGGCGAAGATCAGGTCGGGCCCGAGCGCCAGCGCCCGGGCGATGCCGATGCGCTGGCGCTGGCCGCCGGAGAATTCATGCGGGAAGCGCGCGGCGGCCGTGGCCGGAAGCCCGACCTCGGCAAGCAGCCCCGCGACCCGCTCCTTCAGTTCCGCCCCGCGCGCGAGGCCGTGGACCCGAAGAGGCTCGCCCAACGCCTCGCCGATGCGCTGGCGCGGATCGAGGGAGGAGGCAGGGTCCTGGAACACGATCTGCATCCGCCGCCGCAGGCGCCGCATCGCGCTCGCGGGCGCGGCGAGCACGTCCTGCCCGTCGAACCGCACGGCGCCGCCGTCGGATTCGGTGAGCCGCAGGGCCACCCGCGCCGTGGTCGACTTGCCGCAGCCGGATTCGCCCACGATGCCGAGCGCTTCGCCGCGCCCCACCGTGAACGACACCCGGTCGAGGGCGCGCACCAGGCTGGTCTTCGCGACCGGGAAGCCGCGGCGGATGGTGAAGGTCTTGGAGAGGTCGCTGACCTCGAGCAGCGGAGACTCTTGCACGGGGGTCATCACAGGGGTCATGCAGCCCTCACCCAGCAGCGCACCGCGTGGTCCGGCGCCCCCGTGAGCGGCACCAGCGGCGGCCGCTCACGGCAGCGCGCCTCCGCCAGGGGGCAGCGGCCCTGGAAGCGGCAGCCCTCCGGCATCTCCGGCAGGGTCGGCACCGTGCCGGGGATCGCGGCCAGCTCCTGCACCCGGTCGACCCGCGGCATCGCCTTGAGCAGGCCTTCCGCGTAGGGGTGGGTCGGCCGGGCGAAGAAGGCGCGCACCGGCGCGCTCTCGACCACGTCGCCGCCATACATCACCATCACCCGGTCGGCGACCGAGGCGACGACGCCGAGATTGTGGGTGATGAGCAGCACCGCCAGCCCCTCGCGGCGCTGGATCTCGGCGAGCAAGGCCAGAACCTGCGCCTGGATGGTGACGTCGAGCGCCGTGGTCGGCTCGTCGGCGATCAGCACACGGGGGCTGCAGGCGAGCGCCATGGCGATCATCACCCGCTGGCGCATGCCGCCGGAGAAGTGATGCGGATAGGCGTCGATCCGCTCGGCGGCCGAGGGCACCCGCACCCGTTCGAGGAGGGCGATCGCCTTCTCACGCGCCGCCGCCTTCGACAGGCCGCGATGGCGCCGCAGCGCCTCGGCGATCTGGAAGCCGATGGTCAGGACCGGGTTGAGCGAGGTCATCGGCTCCTGGAAGATCATCGCCAGGCGGTCGCCGCGCATCGCCTCGCGCTGGCTCTCGCTCGCCGCCCGCATGTCGGTGCCGTCGACCACGATGGAGCCCGACGCCACGCGGCCGACCTTGGGGGCGAGCAGCCCCATCACCGAGAGGGCGGTGAGGCTCTTGCCGCAGCCCGATTCGCCGACGAGGGCCAGGGTCTCCCCGCCCGACACCGAGAACGACACCTCGCGCACCGCGTCGTACCAGGTGCCGCCGACCCGGATCTGGGTCGTCAGCCCGTCGACCCTGAGCATGTCCGTCGGCGTCATCGAAGGGGTTTTCATGGGGCCCCCCGCGGGTCGGTGGCGTCGCGCAGGCCGTCGCCGATCAGGTTGAGGCCGATCATCACGGCGAGGATGGCGATGCTCGGGAAGATCGACAGCCAGGGCGCGTCGAGCAGGTTGTCGAAGCCCTCGCGCACGATGCTGCCCCAGGTGGCCGTGGGCGGCGGCACGCCGAGCCCGATGAAGGCGAGGGTCGATTCGGTGCGGATCGCGGTCGCGAGCCAGAGCGAGGCCAGCACCACCACCTCGTCCATGATGTTCGGCAGGATGTGGCCGAACATGATGCGGAGGTCGGAATAGCCGAGCGCCCGGCAGGCATCGACGAAGTCGCGCTGGCGCATGGCGAGCGTCGAGCCGCGGGCGATGCGGATGAAGGCCGGCACGGCGGTGACCGCGATGGCGAGGATCAGGTTGCCGAGGCTCGGACCCAGCACCGCCACCAGCATCAGCCCCATGATGAGCTGCGGGAAGCTGAGCAGCACGTCGGTGGCCGCCGTGATCAGCCGGTCGGGCCAGCCGCCGAAATAGCCGGCCACCACCCCGATCACCGTGCCCAAAACCACGCCGATGAGGGTGGCGACGAAACCGACCGAGAGCGAGATCCGGGCGCCCCAGATCACCCGCGAGAGCACGTCGCGCCCGAAGAAGTCGGTGCCGAACCAGTGCTCGGCCGACGGGCCCATCAGGGCCGCGACCGGGTCCTGCTCGTTCGGATCGTAGGGCGCGATCCAGGGCGCGAGGAGGGCGAGGGCGACGACGGCGACCACCGTGACGGCGCCGATCATCAGGCCCGGCGAGCGGGTGGCCCGGCGCCAGGCGCTCGGGGCGGCGGAGGCGGCCGCCGCGCTCATTGGGCCGAGACCCGCGGATCGACGAGGCCGTAGGCGATGTCGGTGAGCACGTTGGCGACCACGATGGCGAAGGCGGAGACGACCATCAGGCCCTGCAGCAGGCTGTAGTCGCGCTGGGTCAGCGCGGTGACGATCAGCTTGCCGAGGCCGGGGCGGTTGAACACGATCTCGGTCAGCACCGCGTTGCCGATCAGCACACCGAGATAGAGCCCGACCACGGTGACCACCGGCACCAGCACGTTGCGGAGTGCATGACGCCAGACCACGATCCGGGCCGGCATCCCCTTGGCACGGGCGGTGCGGACGTAATCCTCGCCCAGCGCCTTCAGCATCCCCGAGCGGGTGACGCGGGTGACGTAGGCGACCATCAGGAGGCCGAGATTGAGCGCCGGCAGCACCAGGGCGCCGAGCCGGTCGAGGATGCCGCCGGTGCGCGGCGTCGAGATCACCGGAAACCAGCGCAGCTGCACGGCGAACGCGATCAGCAGCAGGATGCCGGACACGAAGGCCGGGAAGGACACGCCGGCGAGCGACACGATGCGGGCGAGCCAGTCGGCGAGCCCGTCGCGCCGCCGCGCCGCCATGACCCCGAGCGGTACGCCCACCCCGACGCCGATGGCGACCGCCGCGAGCGTCAGCTCGATCGTGTAGGGCAGGACGTGGGCGACATCCTCCAGCACCGGCCGGTTGGTGGTGAGCGAGCGGCCGATATCGCCGGTGGCGATCTGGCCCATGAAGGTGAGGTACTGGACCACGATCGGCCGATCGAGCCCGAGCTTCGCCCGCAGGTCGGCCCGGGCGGAGGCGCTGGCCTGGTCGCCGAGGATCACGATGGTCGGATCGCCCGGGACCACCCGCACGAGCACGAACACCACGGTCAGCACCGCCACCAGCGTCGGGATCGCCAGGAGGAAGCGCTTGAGGATGAACTGGAGCATGGGCGGGCCGGGGGGTTGGAGGTGATCACGCTGCCGGATCAGGCGCGGGTCTCTCCTCTCCCCGCGGGCGGGGAGAGGGCCGTGTCCCCGTCCAGGGGACACGGCGAGTGGAGGCGCAGCCGGAGCGAGGGTGAGGGGGTCTCAACGGATGAGGCTCCTCTGGAAACACCCCCTCACCATCGGCTGCCGCCTCGCTGCGCCCTCTGAACGAGGGCACAGCCCTCTCCCCGCCCGCGGGGAGAGGGGATGCGCACGACCCATCGCGAGAAACGAGCAAGTCTTGGATCGAGAAATATTTACTTCTTGTCCGTCATCTCGGTGATCACCGGCCCCAGGTGGATCGCCCCCTTGAAGTCGTAGCCGTAATCGACCGACTTCTTGTGCGCCCAGACCTGCAAGCCTTCCGAGAGCGGCACGGCGCAGACCTGCTCGATGATCTTCTCCTGCGCCGTCTTCCACAACGCCTTCTGCTTCTCCGGATCCGGCTCGGTGCGGGCCTTGCGGATCTCGGCATCGGCCGCGTTGCAATGCGAGAAGTTGGTCACGGCCGTCGGTGTGCCCACCGTCGAGGCCGAATCGAAGAACTGCGTCAGGTAGGTGTCGGCGACGGGGAAGCGCGCCGCGGCGTAATAGACCGCATCCGACAGGTCCTTGCGGATCTGGGCGTGGAAGGTCTGGTGGTCGACGACGTCGAGCTTCAGCTCGATCCCGGCCTTCTTGAGCTGGCCCTGCACGATCTGCATCGCGGTCAGCATGGTCGGCAGGCTGGTCTGGATCGCCGTGATGGTGATGCCGTTCGGGTGGCCGGATTCGGCCAGGAGCGCCTTGGCCTTGGCGAGGTCGTAAGGAGGCAGCGGCGCCTTGTCGTCGGTGCCGAGATAGCCCTTCGGAATGATCGACACCGCCGGCTCGGTGACGCTGGCGCCCTTGAACTGGACGATCTGCGCCTGGCTGATCGCTTGGGCGACGGCCCGGCGTACCCGCACGTCGTCGAGAGGCTTGTGGGTGGTGTTCAGATGCAAGAGCGCCAACTCCGCCGGCCGCACGATGTCGACCGACACGTCGGCCTCGCGGCCGAACCGCTCGGCCCAGCGCTGGTCCTGGCGGCCATAGACGATGTCGAGCTCGCCCGAGGTGAAGGCGAGGTCGCGGGCCGCATCGGCCGGGATCAGCCGGTAGAGGATGCCGCCGAGCTTCGGCTTGCCGCGAAAGTAGTCCGGGTTCGCGGTCAGCCGCACGCTCTCGTTCGGCTTGTATTCGGCGAAGGCGAAGGGCCCGGTGCCGATGGGCTTCAGGCGGAAGTCGTTGCCCAACGCCTCGACGGCCTTGCGGCTGAGCACGTTGCCGCCGTGGTAGTTCGCCACCAGCCCGAGCAACGACGGCACAGGGTGCTTGAGGGTGATCCTGACGGTGTAGGGGTCCACAGCCTCGACCATGTCGAAGGCGGCGTAGTCGGTCGAGAACGACGAGGTCTTGGGATCGGCGGCGCGCTTCAACGAGAAGACCACGTCGTCGGCGGTCAACTCGCCGTAGCCGCCGTGGAACTTGACGCCCTTGCGCAAGGAGAAGGTCCAGATGCGGCCGTCGTCCGAGCGGGTCCAGGATTCGGCGAGGTCCGGCTCCAGGGTCTCGAGACTGGTCGAGCCCGGCTTGAAGCGCACAAGGCCGTTGAAGATCCAGGACACGACCGGCTTGTCCTGGGTGCTGGTGGCTCGGAACGGGTCGAGCTGGCTGACATCGGCCGCCGCCATGCCGATGGTCAGAATCTTGTCCGTCGCTGCCTGGGCCAGCGCCGGCCCGGGGCCAAACAGGGCGAGGGTGGCCGCGGCGAAGAGGAAGCGTCTCATCGTGGTGATCCCCCAGGGTGCTTCTGTCGTCAGTGCTCGATCTCCCCCTCCGACCGGTACAGCCCGCGCCAATCGGCGAAGCGCTCGATCCGGAACGGATGGAGAGGAGAGGCGGAGCGGCCTTGCGTCACGAGTTCCGCCAGGATTTCGCCGACGACCGGGCCGAGCTGGAAACCGTGGCCGGAGAAGCCGAAAGCATGAACCAGGCCGGGCGTGGTGCCGGACGGCCCGATGACCGGGATGTGGTCCGGCATCTCGCCGTCGAGCCCGCTCCAGCTGCGGATGACCTGGGCGTGGGCGAGGTCCGGGATCAGCGTCAGGGTCTTGTCCATGGCGCCGAGCGAGGTCGCCGCCACCGGCCGGGCGAGACCATCGACGCTGTCCGCCGTGCCGCGCCCGCCGCCCAGGACCACGTTGCCGCGCCGGGTCTGGCGCACGTAGACGTCGCCTCCCACCACACCGATCGACCGGGTGACGAGAGGGGCCAGGGGCTCGGTCACCACCATGTTGGGGGAGAGCGGCGCCACCGGCGCCGCCTCGCCGAACCAGGCCGCCACCGCACCGCCATAGGCGCCGGCGGCGTTGACGAGGCTGCGGCTCTTCACGCTCACACCTTCGGCTTCGACCGTGAAGCCGGATCCGTCATGGGCCGCATGATGCACCGGCGCGTGCTCGCGCACCTCCGCCCCGAGGCGGCGGGCGAGCCGCGCGAAAGCGGGCCCCACCACCCGCGGATTGGCTTGCCCGTCGGTGGGCGAGAGCGAAGCGCCGACGACTGCCGGGCCGAGCCATGGCATTTCGGCGCGCAATGCGTTCGGCCCGACGAGCTGGAGGTCGAGCCCGTATTCGGCGGCGTCGCGGGCATAAGTCTCCAGCAAAGCCATGTCGGATTCGGCCCGCGCGAGCTTGATGTGGCCGGTCGCCTCGAACCCGACATCTTCGCCGAGCTTGGCGTTCAGGCCATCCCACAGCACGCGCGCGCGCTGCGACAGCGGCAATTCCGAAAAGTCGCGGCCCTGTTGGCGCACGCCGCCGAAATTCACCCCGCTGGCGCCGGCACCGCAGAGGCGCTTCTCCAGCAGGGCCACGGTCAGTCCGGCCTCGCGCAAGGCCACGGCGGCGGCGCAGGCCGCGGTGCCGCCCCCGATGATCGCAACGTCGACGGTGAGGCGTTCCATCAGACCGGCTCCCGCAGCGGAATCGGCTTGATCGGCGCCTGCCCGCGCAGCCGCCCGACCACCTCGACCGGCACGTTCAGCGTCCGCGCCAGGATCTCCGCGGCGGCGTGGCCGCAGACCCGGCCCTGGCAGCGGCCCATCCCGGCCCGGGTCAGGGCCTTGAGCCGGTTCATCTCGTGGGCGTCCCGCTCGGTCGCGGCCCGCCGCAGGGTGCCCGCGGTGATGCCCTCGCAGCGGCAGACGATCTCGTCGTCCGCGATCTTGTCGACGAGGTGGTGCGGGTAAGGGTAGGCCGCCTCCAACGCGGCACGGAAACCCGCCTGCCCGCGGAGCAGCCGGTCGAGCCTGGCTTCACGACCAACGTCGCGGGGTCGGCCGAGATCGGCGAGGACGGTGAGCGCCGTGCGCTCGCCCTGCAACTCGGCCACGTCGGCGCCACCGATGCCGCTGCCGTCGCCGGCGAGATAGACGCGCGGATGCGAAGAACGGCCCTCGGGCGAGCGCTCCGGCTGCCATTGCCGCGTCACCGGCTCGAACACGAAGCGGCATCCGGCGAGATCGGCGGCTTGCGCCTCGCTGCGCAGGCCGAACGAGGCCCCGACCGCGTCGCAAACCACCCGATGCCGGCGCCCGCGCGCATCCTCCCAGGCCAGAGCTTCGACCTGGTGATCGCCCTCGACCGCGAGTGCCCGCACGCCGGAGCGCACCGGTATCCCGCGCAACGCACCCGCCAGGGTATACCAGACCCCCTTGGCCAGGGTCGCCGGCAGGGCCGCGAGGCGCGGGGCCGCCTTCACCTTCGCCCCGAGCGGCGTGGCGTCGAGCACGGCGACGACCGTCGCCCCCGCCTTGGCGTATTGATAGGCGACGAGCGGCAGCAGCGGCCCGGCCCCGACGAGGGCGACGCGCCGGCCGATCGCCATGCCCTGCGCCTTGAGGGCGATCTGCGCCGCCCCGAGGGTGAAGACCCCCGGCAGGGTCCAGCCCGGGAAGGGCAGGGCGCGGTCCATGGCGCCGGTGGCGAGCACCAGCCGGTCGACCGCGATCCGGTCGTGCCCCCGCGGCCCCAGGCAGTCGAGATCGAAGCCGGCCGGAGCCCGGGCCGCGATCCCCCACACCATCGTGCCGGGACGATGATCGATCCGCGGCGCCAGCGCGTCGGCGAGGGTGTGCAGGGCCCGCGCCCGGCCGGACTCGAAGCCGTAGAGATCGGCGGCCGGCCGCTCGGCGCCGGGCGGCGGGCGGCGATAGATCTGACCACCGGCGCGGTGCCCCTCGTCGAGGAGGAGCGGGCGCAATCCTGCCTCGGCGAGAACCTGCGCCGCCCGCAAACCCGCCGGTCCGGCCCCGACGATCGCCACGATGGGTTCGGCCAAGATGGGCTCAGCCACCGACTCCTCCCGTGACCACGGCCATGCCGGGCTCGACGAGGGTAGTGCAGGCCCGCACCCGCCCTCCCTCCGCGAGGGTCACCCAGCAATCCTGGCACGCGCCCATCAGGCAGTAGCCGGCGCGCTCGCCGGACCCGAACTCGAACCGGCGCAGGGCGCGCCGATGCAGCAGGATCGCGCCGATCAGGAAATCGCCGGCGCACGCCTCGGCGGATGCGCCATCGATGGTAAAGGGAACGGTCGGGCCCGGCCGCTGCGCGAGGCGCTGGAACAACCCACTCACAGCATGTCCTCGTGCCGGCAGTTGAGCAGCAACTCGGCGATGCTCGCGGTGTTGGGCAACCGCACCAGCGTCTCGATCACCGCCGCGACATCATCAGGCTGGGACATCAAATCTCGCGGCTGCTTGGTGACGTGGGCGGTCATGTCGGTCTCGACGAAGCCCGGGCAGAAGGCGGTCGCCCGGAGTCCGTGCTCCCAGCCCTCGCGCCGAACCGCCTGGGTCAGGCTGACCAAAGCCGCCTTCGCCATGGCGTAACCGGCATTCTCGTTGCGCACGCGCTTGCCCGAGAGCGAGGCGATGTTGACGATCCGTCCGCTGCCGGACGCGACGAGGTGCGGCCAGGCCGCCCGGATCACCCGCATCGGCCCTTTGACGTTGACGGCGATGAGCGCGTCGAACGCCGTCTCGTCGGAATCGAGGAAGCGGGCCATCGGGTTGATGCCGGCGGCATTCACCAGCACGTCGATCCGCCCGAACGCCGCCAGCGTCGCGGCGGTCCACGCCTCGGTGCTGCCGGTCTCCTCGGCGTCGTAGCGATAGGCATACCATCCGGCCGGCGCACGGCGCGGATCGCGCAGGCCGGCGCTGATCCGATAGCCGGCCTGGGCGAGCCTCTCGGCTACCGCCTGCCCGATCCCGCGCGAGGCGCCCGAGACCATCGCGACCCGTCCCGTCGGCTCAAGCATCGCTGCCCCGCTTCCTCGGTGACCGCCGCATCGCGTCCATCTCCCGACCTCGACACGCAGGATTGATCGCTGCGGCCATGCGAGCAACCACTATTTCGGTAGACGAACAATTTTGCCGACATTATTTCGCTGGGTGAAAATCAAAAGAGCGATCGATATGTCGGGTGCCGCCGAAACGAAACCGCTCGATCGATCCGCTCCTTCGCGAATCGCCGGGTTGCTGCGCCATCTCGGCGAGTCGGGCACTGGCGGCGTGCGGTTGAGCGCCCTCGCCGAAGCGAGCGGCCTGCCGGCGCCGACGACGTTGCGCCTGCTGCGGGCGCTCGTCGCCGAGGAACTGGTCGACTTCGATCCCCCGACGAAAACCTACCGGCTCGGCCTTGGATTGTTTCGCCTCGCCGCCAAGGCCGGCAACCCGCTGGGCCTGCGCGATCTCGCCCGCCCGGCCTTGTTGCGCCTGACAGGTGCGCTCGGCGAGACGGTCTTTTTCCTGGTGCGCAGCGGCTACGACGCCGTCTGCATCGACCGTACGGCC
>NZ_JAAQRC020000001.1:6057500-6187500 GCF_019216885.1 Methylobacterium sp. SyP6R
GCTCGTCGGCGACAAGGTCGAGGCGGAGCGCCGCCTGAAATCGGCCTACGACGCCGACCGCAACACGCTTCGCATCGTCGACGCCTATGGCCGCTTCGAGGCGGATTCCGGCCGGCCCGACCTCGCGGTGGCGGCCTACCAGGAATTCGACAACGTCCTGCCGCGCCACCCGATCGTGCGCGACGCCCTCGACAAGCTGAAGGCCGGCAAGCCGCTCACCCCGCTCATCACCTCGGCCCAGGAAGGCGCCGCGGAGGTGCTCTACGGCCTCGGCTCGGCCGGGACCTCGCAGGGCGACGAATTGCCGGCGGTGGTGTACCTGCGCCTCGCGCTCTACCTCGCCCCCGAGCATTCGCTCGCGCTGCTGACGCTGGCCGACACGCTGGAGCGGATGAAGGCGCCCGACCGGGCGAACGAGGTCTTCGCCCGCATGCCGGCGAGTTCGCCGCTCAAGCTCAACGCCGACATCCAGATCGGCCTCAACCTCGAGCAGATGGGCAAGGGAGAGGAAGCCCTCACCCATCTCGACCAGGTCGCCAAGACCTATCCCAACGACATCGACGTGATCTCGGCGCTCGGCAACGTCCAGCGCTCGCGCAAGAAATACGCCGAGTCGGCCCAGACCTACACCAAGGCGATCGACCTGATCGGCGACCAGCCGGCGCGCAACTACTGGACCCTGTACTACTTCCGCGGCACGTCCTACGAGCGCGCCAAGGAATGGCCGAAGGCCGAGGCCGACCTGAAGAAGGCGCTGGAGCTGGTGCCGGCGACGCAGCCCAACGGCCGCGCCCAGGTGCTGAACTACCTGGCCTATTCCTGGGTCGACCAGAACATGAACATCGACGAGGCCTTCCGCATGCTGAAGCAGGCGGTCGACCTCCAGCCGCGCGACGGCATGATCATCGACAGCCTCGGCTGGGCCTATTACCGCCTCGGCCGCTGGGACGATGCGGTGCGCGAGCTGGAGAAGGCGATCGAGCTGAAGCCCGGCGACCCGACCATCAACGACCACCTCGGCGACGCCTATTGGCGCTCCGGCCGGCGGCTCGAGGGCAAGTTCCAGTGGCAGCACGCCAAGGACCTGAACCCCGAGCCTGAGGACCTGGCGAAGATCGAGGCCAAGCTGAAGGACGGGCTGCCGGAGCTGGAAAAGCCCGCCGCCACCGCCGAGACCCAGCCCGCCCCGGCGCCGCAGCCCGAGATGCCGAAGGGCGCTCCGGCCCCGACCGAGCCGCCGGCGATGGGCACGGAGACGAAGAGCGGGGGCTGACGCCCCCTCCCCTTCGACCATCGAGATGAGAGTGTGGGCGCGGTGCCGAAGGGCGCCGCGCCCTCTGCCCGTTCAGAGAGACGTCCCCGTGCCTTCCCTCGCCACCCGCGCGCCCGCCAAGATCAACCTGACCCTACACGTGCTCGGCCGGCGCCCCGGCGACGGCTACCATGCCCTGGAGAGCCTGGTGGTCTTCGCCGGCTCGTCTGCGGGCGACCTCCTCACCCTGGAGCCGGGACCGGCGCTCGATCTCACTGTCACCGGCCCGACCGCCGGTCCCGCCGGCCCGACCGACGACAACCTGGTGATGCGGGCGGCCCGCCACCTCGCCGCCGGGATCCCGGACTTGAAGGTCGGACGGTTTCACCTGCTGAAGCGCCTGCCGGTGGCGGCGGGGATCGGCGGCGGCTCGTCGGATGCAGCCGCCGCCCTGCGCCTCCTCGGGCGCCTCAACGGCTTGGGGCCCGATCACCCGGCCCTGATGGCTGCGGCGCGGCGCACCGGTGCCGACGTACCGGTCTGCCTCGATCCGCGGGCCCGGATGATGCGCGGTGCCGGCGAGGCGGTCGGCCCGGCGCTGGCCCTGGCGGCCCTGCCGGCGGTGCTGATCAATCCCGGCGTGCCGGTCGAGACGGCGCCGGTCTTCCGCGCGCTCGGGCTCAAGGTCGGCGAGGCGCATCCGCTCGCCGGGGAGCCCCATCCGGCGATCGACGGTGCGCACGGTCTCGACGCGCTGCTCGCCCGCATCCTGCCGGCCCGCAACGACCTGGAGGCTCCCGCCCTCACGGTCGCGCCGGTGATCGGCGACACGCTCGCGGCCCTGCGCGACCAGCCGGATTGCCGGCTCGCCCGGATGTCGGGCTCCGGCGCCACGGTGTTCGGGCTGTTCGGCCACCGCTCGGCGGCGATGGCGGCCGCTCGGGCGATCGCGGCGGCGCAACCGGGCTGGTGGGTGCGGGCGACGCTGCTGCGCTAGAGCCGCGCCGCCCTCCCCATCTCGGGTTCGACCGGCCCGGGCGCTCACCCCGCCCGGTCGCGCTCCGCCTTCTGCCAGCCCTCGCGGGTCTCGCCGATGAAGTCCTGGAGCCGCCCCTCGGCGATGGCCCGGCGCAGGCCCGCCATCAGATCCTGGTAGTAGGACAGGTTGTTCCAGGTCAGTAGCATCATGCCCAGGATCTCGCCGGCACGGACGAGGTGGTGCAGGTAGGCCTTGCTGTACTGGTTCGCCGCCGGGCAGGTCGATTCCGGATCGAGGGGGGAATTGTCCTCGGCAAAGCGCGCGTTGCGCAGGTTGAGGCGGCCGTGGCGGGTATAGACCATGCCGTGGCGGCCGGCCCGGGTCGGCATCACGCAATCGAACATGTCGATGCCGCGGCTCACCGCCTGGACGATGTCGTCCGGCGTGCCGACCCCCATCAGGTAGCGGGGCTTCGCTGTGGGCAGGTGCGGCTCGACGGTCTCGATCATGGCGAGCATCGTCGCCTGCGGCTCGCCGACCGCCAGCCCGCCGACGGCATAGCCCTTGAGGTCGAGATCGACCAGGGCCTTGGCGCTCTCGATGCGCAGGGCCGGGATGTCGCCGCCCTGGACGATGCCGAACATCGCCTTGCCGGGCTGGTCGCCGAAGGCGATGCGGCAGCGCTCGGCCCAGCGCAGCGAGAGGCGCATCGCGCTCTCGATCGCCGATTCGGGCGCCGGCAGGCGCACGCATTCGTCGAGCTGCATCTGGATGTCGGAGCCGAGCAGGCCCTGGATCTCGATCGAGCGCTCGGGGCTGAGCAGGTGCGTCGAGCCGTCGAGATGCGACTGGAACCGCACCCCGGTCTCGTCGAGCTTGCGCAGGCCCGCCAGCGACATGACCTGGAAGCCGCCGGAATCGGTCAGGATCGGGTAGGGCCACTGCATCATGGCGTGGAGGCCGCCCAACCGCGCCACCCGCTCCGCGCCGGGGCGCAGCATCAGATGGTAGGTGTTGCCCAGCACCACGTCGGCGCCGAGCGCCTTCACCTGCTCGGGGTACATCGCCTTGACGGTGCCGGCGGTGCCGACCGGCATGAAGGCCGGGGTGCGGATGACGCCCCGCGGCATCCGGATCTCGCCGGTGCGGGCCGGTCCGTCGGTCGCCGCGACGGTGAAGGTGAACTGGTCGGTCATCGCGTCTCCGCCCGGAAGAGCAGGCTGCTATCGCCGTAGGAATAGAAGCGGTAGCCGCGTTCGATCGCGGCGGCGTAGGCCGCCCGCATCGGTTCGAGCCCGGCAAAGGCCGAGACCAGCATGAACAGCGTCGAGCGCGGCAGGTGGAAGTTGGTCATCAAGACGTCCACCGCGCGGAAGCGGTAGCCGGGCGTGATGAAGATGTCGGTGGCGCCGGTCCAGGGCCGGATCGTCCCGTCCGGCTCGGCGGCGCTCTCCAGGAGCCGCAGCGCCGTGGTGCCCACCGCCACGATGCGCCCGCCCGCCGCCCGCGCCCGGTTCAGGGCCTCGGCCGCCTCGGGCGTGATCTCGCCGATCTCGGCATGCATCCGGTGCGCGTCGGTGTCGTCGGCCTTGACCGGCAGGAAGGTGCCGGCGCCGACATGGAGCGTCACCCGCACCTGCGCGAGGCCGGCCGCATCGCAGGCCGCCAGCAGGTCGGGCGTGAAGTGCAGGCCGGCGGTCGGCGCCGCCACCGCCCCGGGCTCGCGAGCATAGACGGTCTGGTAATCGGCGGCGTCCTGCGCGTCGGTCGGGCGCTTGGCGGCGATGTAGGGGGGCAGCGGCAACTCGCCGAGAGCGGCCACCGCCTCGTCGAGGGCAGGTCCCGCGAGGTCGAAGGCGAAGGTGGTCTCGCCCCCCTCCCCGCGCGCGACGATGGTGGCGTCGAGGCGGGTCATGGCGCAGGTCTCGCCCTCCCCGGCCCCGCCGAAGCTGACCCGGTCGCCGACCTTCAGGCGCTTGGCCGGCCGCACGAAGGCGCGCCAGCGATCCGGCGCCTCCCGCAGGTGGAGCATCGCCTCGAGGCGCACCGTGGTGCCGTCCCGGTGGCGCAGGCCGCGCAGGCGCGCCGGGATCACCCTGGTGTCGTTGAACACCAGCACGTCGCCGGGCCGCAGCAGGCCGGGGAGATCGCGCACGATGCGGTCCTCCGGCCTTGAGCCGGGATGGAGCAGCATCAGCCGGGCGCCGTCCCGCGGCACTGCGGGCCGGAGGGCGATGCACTCCTCCGGCAGGTCGAAATCGAACAGGTCCACGCGCATCCGGCCCTTCAGCCAGGATTCCGCCGCCGGATCAATGGGGCAGACGCACATCCCGCCGGAGGGCATGGCGCACCGGCCCCCGGCGCCCCATCTGGAACGGCGTCGTCGTCAGGAGTTCCCGTCATGGCCAGCCATCCGACCCTCGATGCCGAGCTCGTCGTCTGGTGGGACGCCGAGGCGGCGCGGCTGGACAGCCTCGCGGCCTCCGCACGCTTCGGCTTCATGCGCCAGCACTATGCACGCAAGGCGGCGACGGCACGGGCGCGGGCCCAGGTGAGCCGCCTGCGCGAGCAGGCCCGGTCCGCAGGAGACCGGCCGGCCACGGCCTGACCGCACATCCCTGACCGGGCGTCATAGCCCGAGCTATGACCTGTGCCGTGGCCTTCCCGGGGGGCGCCGCCTTAAGGGAGCGGCGCCGCGCCGCAGCGGGCGCCATTCCTCTGCGGCACCGACCAAGCTTCTCGGAACATCGTCATGGAACGTGCGCAAGCCGCCGCCCTCGCCAGCGCCGGGGTCGGGCTCCTGGTGCTCGCCCTCAAGTTCTTCGCCTGGTGGATCACCGGGAGCCTCGCGCTCTATTCGGACGCGCTCGAGAGCATCATCAACGTCGTGGCGGCGATGACCGCCTTCGTGGCGTTGCGCGTCGCCGCCCAGCCCGCCGACCAGAACCATCCCTACGGCCACCACAAGGCCGAGTATTTCTCGGCGGTGATCGAGGGCGCGCTCATCATCGTCGCCGCGGTGGTGATCCTGCGCGACGCCTACGACGCGATCCTGGCACCCAAGACCCTCGACGCGCCGCTGATCGGCGTCGCGGTGAACGGTCTGGCCACGGTGATCAACCTGGTCTGGGGCATGATGCTGGTCCGGCGCGGGCGCGACTGGCGCTCGCCCGCCCTGGTGGCGGACGGCAAGC
This sequence comes from Methylobacterium sp. SyP6R, assembly GCF_019216885.1. Classification (NCBI taxonomy): domain Bacteria; kingdom Pseudomonadati; phylum Pseudomonadota; class Alphaproteobacteria; order Hyphomicrobiales; family Methylobacteriaceae; genus Methylobacterium; species Methylobacterium synurae. Next base: position 6,062,926 of record NZ_JAAQRC020000001.1, read on the forward strand.
ACGTGCTGGCCGACGTCTTCACCTCCGCCGGTGTGCTGATCGGGCTCGGGCTCGCCACCGCGACCGGCTGGGCGATCCTCGATCCGGTCATCGCCGCAGTGGTGGCCGTCAACATCCTGTGGTCGGGTGGCGCGATGGTGCGCGACTCGGTCAACGGCCTGATGGACGAGGCGGCGCCGCCCGAGATGGTGGGGCAGATCCGCCGGCTGATCTCCGAGCACGGCGAGGGCGCGCTGGAAGCCCACGACGTGCGCACCCGCCACGCCGGCCAGGTCACCTTCATCGACTTCCACCTCGTGGTCCCGGGCGAGATGACGGTGGCGGAATCGCACACGATCTGCGACCGGCTGGAAGCCGCGATCGAGGGCGCGGTGGAGGGCGCCGTGGTGACGATCCACGTCGAGCCGGCGGAAGAGGCCAAGCAGCGCGGGCTACCGGTTATCTGAGGCGCGCGCCCTTGCGGCGGACCGCTCCGCCCGGCGACAAGGCCGATGCAACGGAGGACGGACGAGCGTGACGGGTGCCGACGACGATTACGTGTACGACGAGGCGACGGGCGAGTGGCGCCCAGGCAGCGAGATGAAAGCCGCCGCGACCCGCGAGGTGCGCGACGCTTCCGGCACCATGCTGGCCGACGGCGATTCCGTCACCCTGATCAAGGACCTGAAGGTCAAGGGCGCGAACCAGACCCTCAAGCAGGGCACGGTGATCCGCTCGATCCGGCTCACCGACAACGACGACGAGATCGATTGCCGGCACGAGACCATCAAGGGTCTGGTGCTGCGCACGGAGTTCGTGCGCAAGCGGTGAGTGTTTCCCGAGCCTGTTCGACAGGCTCGCGGCATAGTAGATGCTTTTTAATCTCACCCGCGACCTCATCCTGAGGTGTTGGTCGATTGAAAATCGACCAACCTCGAAGGAGAGCTCCAAAAGTCTCAGCGCTCCCTGGAGCTCTCCTTCGATGTCAGTCCATCTCCGATGGACTGACACTTCAGGATGAGGTCGTGAATGGGATGAAATCTCTCATCACCAACCGGACGGGCTCTCACCGTTCGCTCAGCACCGGCACCATCCGGCGCATCGCCTCGGTGAGGTCGGCGGCGGAGCGGGCGAAGCACAGTCGCAAGAAGCCCTCGCCGCCAGGCCCGAAGGCCGAGCCCGGCGCAAGCCCGACATTCGCCTGATCGACGATGCGCTTGGCGAGGCGGACATCGTCCGGCTCGGACGGCACCCGCGGGAAGGCGTAGAAGGCGCCGGGGGGCGAGGGCAGTTCGACGCCCAGCAATGCGCTCAAGGCGTCGCAGACGATGGCCCGCCCGGCCCGTGCCTGCGCGATCTGCTCGGCGACGAGCGATTCGCCCTCCCGGATCGCCGTAATCGCGGCATGCTGCAGGAAGGTGGCGACGCCCGACGTGCCGTAGAGGACGAGCCCGTCGACGATCCGGCCGATCGAGGCCGGGCCCTCCAGCCAGCCGACCCGCCAGCCGGTCATCGCCCAGTTCTTCGAGAAGGTCTGGACGAACAGCACCCGGTCGCGATCCTCGTTCTGCCAGACGTCGCGGATCGAGGGCGCCCGGCCCGACGCTTCGTGAGCGGGATCGAAGCAGAACCGGCCGTAGATCTCGTCGGCGACGATCCACAGGTCGTGGCGGCGGGCGATGTCCAGGACTGCCGCGAGGTCGGCCTTCGTCGCGACCCACCCGGTCGGGTTCGCCGGGGTGTTGAGGACGATGGCCCGGGTGCGCGGGGTGATCGCGGCGGCGATCCGGGCGATGTCGAGGCTCCAGCCGTTGCGGGCATCGAACTGCATCGGCACCGCGACGGGCCTAGCTCCCTGCATGGCGACCGCGCCGAAGAAGTTCGACCAGGTCGGGGTCGGCAGCACCACCTCGTCGCCGGGCTCGGCCGCGATGCGGATCGCGGTGTGGAAGGCATGCATGCCGCCCACCGTCACGAAGAATCGTTCCGGCCCGACGGGATCGCCGTAGAGTCCCGAAACGTACTCGGCCAGGGCTTCGCGCAGCGGCGCGATGCCGAGCATCCGGGTGTAGAAGGTGGCGCCGTCGCGCAGGGCCCGCTGCGCCGCCTCGGCGATGAAGGCCGGCGTCGGCCGGTCGCCCTCCCCGACCCAGAGCGGGATCAGGCCGGGCCGCTCGACGCCGTAGGCCACGAGCTCGCCGATGCCGCTCGGCCACACCCCAGCCGCCTCGCGGCTCACCGGCGGCATTGTGTCGGGCAGGGGCGTGACGGTCATGCTGGGACTCACCGATGGAACGGGAGACCCAGGGATCGCAAGCGGCACGCTCCGGCGCAAGCCGGAGCGTGTGGGAGTCAGATCCGCGTGGCGATGAAGAACCAGCGCGTCCCTTCGAGCGAGCCGGTCTCGCTCAAGGGAACGAACGGCCCCTCGTCCGAGCGGCAGAAATGGCGCTTGAACCGGTCGGCGGGAAAGTAGCCGAGCAGCCTGTCGACCGACCCGCCGAACTTTTCGAGGCCCGCCCCGCCATGGACCTCGATGAACCAGTTCGGGATCCGGTCGCGCGACGCGCCGGCCCCGTCCAGCACCGCGCATTCGAAGCCCTCGACATCGACGTAGACGATGTCCGGCGTGCCGAATTCCTGCACCAGGCTGTCGATCGAGCGGCTCTTGACCTGAACCTTGCCGTGGGTGCCGGCACCGCCGTCTACCTGGCCGTTCAGGCTCTCGTTGAATTCCAGCACCCCGTCCTCGCTCGCCGCGGCGGCGTGCAGGATCGTCAGGTTGCGGACGCCGTTGAGGGCGACGTTCTCGTTGGCGACGCGGGCATTATGCGGGTTGGCCTCGAGCGCCACGACCCGGCCGGTGGGGCCGACATGGCTGGCGAGCTGCAACGCCACCACGGCCTGGTGCGCGCCGAGGTCGAACACCACCGCACCGTCCTTGAGTGCCCCGCTCTCCTTGAAGAACGCGATCTCGGCGAGCATTCCCGAATCGTGGTCGTACCATTCGGCCCCGACCGGATCGCACAGGCTGACCTTCAGATCGATCCCGCCGAAGCGATGCGACACGACTCGCTGCTCGAAGGACTTGAGCGAGCGCTCCAACTTGGCTCGCCGGGCCATGGATTGCATCCATGGCGGCATCAACTGCTTGGACAACGCCGTCAACATGGGATGACTGACCCTCTCACCGATCGCCGGAAGTTCATAGCAGATTGGGGGCGGGGGGCCGAAGCGGGTTCGGGTTTCTCGGTTAAGCAGTTCTGGCACGGGAGAGTGAAGGTCGTACGTCTATCGTCAAGATTTCGGTGAGAGACGTGTTACCCCATGCTAATACATCAATTGATAAACTAGGAAAGCGCGGGTTTCCCCTCTCCCCGCGGGCGGGGAGAGGCCTGAGCTCCGAAGGGGCTCAAGGAGCGGCGAACCGTAGGTTCGCCGCGAGGGTGAGGGGGTGTTTCCGGAGGAGCCTCAGCCGCCACCACCCCCTCACCCTCGCTCCGGCTACGCCTCCGCTTGCCGAGCCCCCTGAACGGAGGCTCGGCCCTCTCCCCGCCCGCGGGGAGAGGGGAAACCTGTGCCTCTTCTTGTGGCCGTCGTCTATATCCTCAGCCCTGCCGCACCAGGATCAGCGTCGCCAGCGGCGGCAGCGACAGGGTCAGCGAGTGATCCTGCCCATGCGAGGGCTCCGCCGCCGCATCGACCCCGCCGTAATTGCCGACATTGCTGCCGCCATACCCTTCGGCATCCGAGTTGAACGCCTCACGGTAATGACCGGCCATCGGCACGCCGATGCGATAGCCGTGCCGCACGACCGGGGTGAAGTTCGAGACCACGACCGCGATCTCTCCCGGCGCGCGTCCCTTGCGGGCCCAGGCGATGACGTTGTTCTCGGCATCGTCCGAGACCAGCCACTGGAAGCCGGCGGCCTCGGTGTCGCGCTCATGCAGCGCCGGGGTCGCGATGTAGAGGTGGTTGAGGTCGCGGACCAGGGCCTTGAGGCCGGCGTGGAACGGATCGTCCAGCAGATGCCAGTCGAGGCTCTGGTTGTGGTTCCACTCCTTCTCCTGGCCGAACTCGCCGCCCATGAACAGGAGCTTCTTGCCGGGATGGCCCCACATGAAGCCGAAATAGGCGCGCAGGTTCGCGAATTTCTGCCAGCGGTCGCCCGGCATCTTGCCGAGCAGCGAGCCCTTCCCGTGCACCACTTCGTCGTGGGAGAGCGGGAGAATGAAGTTCTCCGAGAAGGCGTAGAGCAGGCCGAAGGTCAGGTCGTGGTGGTGGTAGCGGCGATGCACCGTCTCCTTCGAGATGAAGCGCAGGGTGTCGTGCATCCACCCCATGTTCCACTTGAAGCCGAAGCCGAGGCCGCCGGTATAGGTCGGGTGCGAGACGCCGGGCCAGGAGGTCGATTCCTCCGCCACCGTCATCGTGCCGGGGGCGTGGCTGTAGGTCGCCTCGTTGGTCTTGCGCAGGAAGTCGATGGCTTCGAGGTTCTCGTTGCCGCCATACTGGTTCGGGATCCACTCGCCCGCCCGGCGCGAATAGTCGAGGTACAGCATCGACGCCACCGCATCGACCCGCAACCCGTCGAGGTGGTAGTGTTCGAGCCAGAACCGGGCGTTCGAGGCGAGGAAGGCCGAGACCTCCGTGCGCCCGAAATTGTAGATGTAGGTGCCCCAATCCTGGTGGAAGCCCTGGCGCGGGTCGGCATGCTCGTAGAGATGCGTGCCGTCGAACTGGCCGAGGCCGTGGGCGTCGAGGGGGAAGTGGCCCGGCACCCAATCGAGCAGGATGCCGATGCCGGCCTCGTGCGCCGCGTTGACGAACTCGGAGAAATCCTCCGGCGAGCCGAAGCGGCTGGTCGGCGCGTAGAGCGAGACCGGCTGGTAGCCCCAGGACCCGTCGAACGGATGCTCGGTGATCGGCAAGAGCTCGATATGGGTGAAGCCCATTTCCTTGGCATAAGGAATCAGGCGGTCGGCCAGTTCGCGATAGGTGAGGTAGCGGTTGCCCTCGCCGGGCACCCGCGCCCAGGAGCCGAGATGGACCTCGTAGATCGAGATCGGGCCGTGGCGATGGTCGAGCGCGTTGCGGCTCTGCATCCAGGCCTGGTCGCGCCAGACCGGTGACGGCAGGCCTTCGAGTCGCGACGCGGTCTCGGGCGGTTGCTGGGCCGCGAAGGCGACCGGGTCGGCCTTGAGCGGCAGCAGCGCGCCGTCGGGCCCGCGGATCTCGAACTTGTAGTGGCCGCCCTTCTTCAGTTCGGGGATGAACAACTCCCAGACGCCGCCATCCGGCCACAGCCGCATCGGGTGGCGCCGTCCGTCCCAGTCGTTGAAGTCGCCGACCACCGAGACGCGGCGGGCATTCGGCGCCCAGACCGCGAAGCGGAAGCCCGGCGTGCCGCCGATCTCGACCGCCTGCGCTCCGAGCACCCGGTGCACGGCGTCGTTGCCGACATCGCGCAGGAGGCCGATCTCCTGCTGGTTCAGGGTCGCGCCGTACTCGTAGGGGTCGCGCCGGGTGCGCTCGGTATTGTCCCAGCCCTCGACGGCGAGGCGGTAATCCGGCCGCTGCGGATGGGAAAAGCTCGCGACGAAGAAGCCGGCCGGGTGGCGTCGCTCCATCGGAACGCGGGTGTCGCCGATCACCACGGTGGCGGCACGGGCCTCCGGCAGCACCGCGCGGACCTCCCACTGCCCCTCCCCGACCTCGTGCGGCCCCAGCACCGCGAAGGGGTCGCCGTGCTCGGCCCGCATCATCGCCTCGACGGCGTCGGGATGGACCGCGTAGGCGCGGCCCGGCACCGGCGGCCGGGCGGGACGGCTCGGGGCCGGCCCGGACACCTTCGGTGAGGCCGCCGCCTGCATGGCGGCGACGCGCAGGGAGACGTGCTTCTTCGGCTTGGACGACACGGATCCCTTGCCCTTCTTGCCCGACTTCTTGTCCATGCCCTTGGCACCGGCCGTGACCGGCGTGACCAGCACGGCCGCGACCTTGGACTTGTCCGCCTTCGCTGGCTTGCCGGTCTTCTTGCCGGTATCTCTGGAACTGTCGGTCACGGGCATCCCAAGGTTGCGGTCGGTCTGGTGCCGGCGAGCGGCCGGCTTCCGGGCGCGGGTCTCGTCGTCCATGGGTTACGCACCTTTCTGGTCGGCCAGGATGGCCAGCACGCCGCGGGCCGGAATCTCGATCCAGTCCGGACGATTGTTGGCCTCGTAATCGATCTCGTAGAGCGCCTTCTGCAACAGGCAGAGGCGCAGCAGGCGCTCCCGCGTCGCCTCGTCGGTGACGGCGGCGCGGCTGCCGTCGACGGTGGCGGCATAGGCCTCCAGGAAGGCCCCGCTCACCATCCCGCGCCAGGCCGCGACGGCGGACTTCGCCCGCTCGCTCGCATCGGCGAAGCGCGAGGCGACCTCCCGGGTCACGGTCTCGCCGCCATAGGCGAAGGAGCGCAGGATGCCGGCGACGTCGCGCAACGGCGTCGACTTCGCCCGGCGCTCGTCCACCGGCCGCGACGGCTCGCCCTCGAAATCGACGATGATGAGGTCGTCCTGCGAGGCGAGCACCTGGCCGAGATGATAGTCGCCGTGGATCCGGGTGCGGTGGGCCCCCTGCGGCGCCTCGCGGCTGAGCGACGCGACCAAAGCCTCGATCTCCGCCTTGGCGGCTAGGATCGCGCCGGCGGCCTCGCGGGCTCCCTCCGACGCCGCGGCGCCGAGCGCGTTGCAGGCCCGCAGGGCCTTCTCGGCCTGGCGCCGGGTATCGGCGGCGAGCGCCGCGAGGTCGTCGGCCGTGAACGGCTCGGCGGCGAAGGCCGGGTCGGCGGTCTCGCTGGCGAGCGCCCGGTGCATCTCGGCGGTGCGCTGGCCCAGCAGCCCGGCCCAGCGCAGATGGGTGGCGAAGGTCTCCTCCGGGGAATGCGCCTCGCTCTCGGGCACCAGCACGATCGCGTCGAGGTCGCGGCGCAGGTATTCGAGCATCAGGGTCCAGGCATCGCCCTGGTTGCGCACGAAGGCCTGGAGCAGGCCGAGCGCCGTGGCCGTGCCGTCGGGCCCGACATGCTCGATCACGCCGAGCAGGGCCGGGGTGTTCTTGAACCCGGCCTCCTCGGTGAGGAAGCGGCCGACCTCGACCTCCGGATGCGAGCCGGGCTGGAGGCGGCGCAGGAGCTTCAGCATCGCCCGCGAGCCGAAGGCGATCGAGGTGTTGCTCTGCTCCGCCGACAGGCGGCGGATATCGGCCGGATCGAGTTCGAGCTCGGGGTCGAAGGCCGAGGTCGCGGTGAAGCGGATGCTGCCCTTCTCCGACGCGATCTCGCGGTTGTGGCGGATTGCGTCGACCATCGCGAGGGCGAAGTCGGGCGAGGACGCCGCGCCGTAGAGAAGGCCCATCCGCGGGCCGCGGCGCACCCGGGCGACCGCGTGGTCCATCAGCGATTCGTCCTCGCGGCCCTCGTCGACGGCGAGCGGCACGAAGTATTCCTGCGTCTCGCCATTGGCGAGCGAGACGGCGATGCGCGGCAGGAGGAAGCCGTTCGAGCCTTCGAGCCGCGGCAGGATCGCGCTGTCGACCACCTCGACCCCGCGGATGCGCGAGCCCTTGGCGCCGAACCAGCGCCGCGAGCCGATGAAGCGCGGCGCCACGGTGCGCTCGAAGGCCTGGCGCTCGCGGCCCTTCATCAGGGTCTCGACGCCGCCGGTGAGCACCAGGGTGAACAGCTCCGGCGCCTCGGGGCTCGGGCCCATCGTGCCGGCATTCGCCGTCGAGAGAGAGAACCAGTAGAAGCCGTAGGCCGGCATGGTCAGCAGGTAGGGCAGGTCGCCGATCGGCGGGAACGAGGTGCCGCCGGTCAGTTCCACCGGCACCGCGGTGCGGAGATCCGAGAGGTCGAGCTGCACCGCCTGCGGCGCCCGCGACAGGTTGGCGACGCAGAGCACGCGCTCGTTGTCGTGCTCGCGGATCCAGGCCAGCACCTTGCGGTTATCGGGATACAGGAAGCGCAGGGCGCCGCGCCCGAGCGAGACGTGGTTGTTGCGGATCGCGATCATCCGCCGGGTCCAGTTGAGCAGGCTGGTCTGGGCGCGGGTCTGCGCCTCGACGTTGACCGCGTCGAACCCGTAGATCGGGTCTTGGATCGTCGGCAGGAACAGGCGGGCCGGGTCGGAGCGGGAGAAGCCGCCGTTGCGATCCGGCGACCATTGCATCGGCGTGCGCACGCCGTCGCGGTCGCCGAGATAGATGTTGTCGCCCATGCCGATCTCGTCGCCGTAATACAGCACCGGGGTGCCGGGCATCGAGAGGACCAGGAACTTCATCAACTCGATCTTGCGCCGGTCGTTCTCGAGCAGGGGCGCGAGGCGGCGGCGGATGCCGAGATTGATGCGGGCGCGCCGGTCGGCGGCGTAGAAGCTCCAGAGGTAGTCGCGCTCCTTGTCGGTCACCATCTCGAGCGTCAGCTCGTCATGGTTGCGCAGGAAGATCGCCCATTGGCAGCCGTCGGGGATCTCCGGCGTCTGCCGCATGATGTCGGTGATCGGGTGCCGGTCCTCCTGCGCGATCGCCATGTACATCCGCGGCATCAGCGGGAAGTGGAACGCCATGTGGCATTCGTCGCCGTCGCCAAAGTACTGCGCGGTCTCCTCCGGCCACTGGTTGGCTTCCGCCAGCAGCATCCGGTCGGGATAGGATTCGTCGAGGGCGGCGCGGATCTTCTTGATGACCGTGTGGGTCTCGGGCAGGTTCTCGCAGTTGGTGCCGTCGCGCTCGATCAGGTAGGGGATCGCGTCGAGGCGCAACCCATCCACACCCATGTCGAGCCAGTAGCGCATCACCTCGATCACCGCGTCCAGAACCTTCGGGTTGTCGAAGTTCAGGTCGGGCTGGTGCGAGTAGAAGCGGTGCCAGTAATACGCCTTGGCGACCGGGTCCCAGGTCCAGTTCGAGGCCTCGGTGTCGAGGAAGATGATGCGGGTGTCGGTGTACTTCTCGTCGGTGTCCGACCAGACGTAGAAGTCGCGCCACTCCGAACCCTTCGGGGCGTTGCGGGCCTGCTGGAACCACGGATGCTGGTCCGAGGTGTGGTTGATCACGAGCTCGGTGATGACCCGGAGATTCCGGGCATGGGCCTCGTCCACGAAGGTCCGGAACTGGTCCATCGTCCCGTAGGACTGGTTGATGTCGCGGTAATCCGCGATGTCGTAGCCGTCGTCGCGCAGGGGCGACGGATAGAACGGCATCACCCAGATCGCCGTGACGCCGAGGTCGCGGATGTAGTCCAGCTTCGCGGTCAGGCCGTCGAAATCGCCGATGCCGTCGTTGTTCGCGTCGAAGAAGGACTTGACGTGCACCTGGTAGATGATGGCGTCACGGTACCATTGCGGATCGGTACGATCGATCATCGCGTCAGAGCCTCATTCGATCGGGTCGTGGCGCCGGGCTGATGGCTGTCGTGGCATTCGCCATGCTTCAAGCTCAACGCGGGGCGCCGGGGAGAGTTCGGGCTGCCTGCCGGCACGGACGGTCACCCGTCCGCGCCGATACGCACTCGGCTAGGCAGAGCCGTGCTGCCACGCGCCGCCGGGCGCCGCAAGCCGGTCGGGGCGGCGAAGGCGCCAGATCACCACCGAACGCTCGGCCGGATCGAGGGCGATGCGGTGGGTCTTGCCGCGCAATTCGAACTTGTAGCCCTGGAGCAGGTCCTCGACCTCGACCGCGCCGTCATCGGGCAGGCCGAGCTGCCAAAGCGGCACCTCGTAGGTGCATTCCTGGCGGTTCCGCGGGTCGAGGTTGACCATGCAGAACACCGCGTTGTCGCCGGACGGCGTCATCCGCAGGTAGGCCAGGATCTGCTCGTTCCAGGCCGGGGTGAAGACGACATTGCGAAAATCCCAGAGCGCCGGGTTCTCGCGCCGGATGCGGTTCAACGCGATGATGTGGTCGCGGATGTTGCCGGGGCGGTAATAATCCCAGGCCTTCAGCTCATATTTTTCCGAGTCCAGATACTCTTCCTTGCCGGGCACCGGCGCGGCGTCGCACAGTTCGAAGCCGTTATAGATGCCGTAGACGCTCGACAATGTCGCGGCCAGCGTTCCCCGGATGATAAACCCCGGCCGTCCGCTGGTCTGGAGGAGGACCGGGTTGATGTCCGGCGTGTTGGCGAAGAAGTTCGGTCGGTAATACTCGCCCATCTCGCCGGCGAGTTCGGTCGCGTAGGCCGCCAGCTCGTCCTTGGTGTTGCGCCAGGTGAAGTAGGTGTAGCTTTGCTGGAAGCCGGCCTTGGCGAGCTTCTTCATCATCTTCGGCCGGGTGAAGGCCTCGGCGAGAAACAGCACGTCCGGGTAGCGGTCGTTGATGTCGCGGATCATCCAGTCCCAGAACGGGATCGGCTTGGTGTGCGGGTTGTCGACCCGGAAGATCTTCACGCCCAATTCGACCCAACCGGCGATGATGTCGCGCAGCTCGATCCACAGCGACGGGAACGCGCCCTCACGATAGAAATCGACGTTGACGATGTCCTCGTACTTCTTCGGCGGGTTCTCGGCGAACTTGATCGTGCCGTCGGGCCGCCAGTCGAACCATTCCGGATGCTGCTTGATCCAGGGATGGTCCGGCGAGCACTGGATGGCGAAATCGAGCGCCACTTCCATGCCGTGGGCGTGGCTGGCGGCGACCAGGCGGCGGAAATCGTCCAGGGTGCCGAGGTCGGGATGCACCGCCTCGTGGCCGCCCTCCTCGGCGCCGACGGCGTAGACCGAGCCGACATCGCCGTCACGCGCCTTCAGCGAGTTGTTCTTGCCCTTGCGGTTGGTGCGGCCGATCGGGTGGATCGGCGTGAAGTAGAGCACGTCGAAGCCGAGTTCGCGGATCTCGGGCAGGCGCGCGATGACGTCGTCGAAGGTGCCGTGGCGGTTCGGATCACCCGATTGCGAGCGCGGGAAGATCTCGTACCAGGCCGAGAACCGGGCGGCGAGCCGGTCGGCGAAGACCTCCAGCACCACGGGATAGCGCGAGAGGTTCACCCGCTCGGAATTGCGATGGATCAGCGCCGTCTGCTCCAGCAAGCGGCGCAGCTGCGCCGCCGAGCCCGGCTCGTCGGCCTCGAGCGCCGCCACGAGGCCGTTCAGCGCCGTAGCATCGCTGCCCTCGGCGAGCGCGGCCGCCCGCTTGACGAGGCCGACGCCCTCCTGGGTCTCGAGATGCACGGCGATGCCGGCCTTGCGCTTCTTCTCCAGGCCACGCAGCCAGGACGAGAAATCGTCGCGCCACGCCTCGACGGTGTATTCGTAGCGGGCATTGCGGGTGAGCGGGAAATGGCCGTGCCAGCGGTCGTTGTCGACGAACAGCATCGGGTCGCGGCGCCATTCGGTCTCGCCGGCGAGCCGCGACAGGACCGCGGCGTTGATGACGTCGTGCCCGTCGGTGAAGATGTCGGCCTCGACATGGACCTGGTCGCCGACGACCCGCTTGATCGCCGAGCGGCCGCCATCGATCTCCGGGCTCACCGCCTCGATGACGACGCGGCCCTCCCCGTCCGGAGTGGCGCGGCGGGGACGGCGCATGGCGCCGATGCGGCGGGCGGCGAGGATGCGCACCGCGCGCGGCTCCAGGCCGATCGACTGGTCGGCGCGGAAGACCAGGGGCGAGACTTCCGGCGTCAGGTCCTGGAACGGCCCGAACTCGCCGCCGGTGCCGGCGATCAGCGGCGCCGGATCGACCGCGACCGGCTTGTCGGTCGGGTTGTGCAGCACGATCACGGCGTTCTCGGCCGAGCCGGTATGGCCGGTATCGATGCGGATCAGCGCGACATACGACGCGTCAGGCGCTGAGAGGCGCCACTGCGCGCCCTCGACATTGGCCGCCGGCAGGTCGGCGCGCAGGCGGTTGATCGCCGCGATGAAGCCCGAGATGTCGATGCCGGTCTGGTGCTCGCGGCTCTCCGGTGTGGTGTCCACCACATGGAGGGGCTTGGCGTAGCCCCATTCGTAGCCGATCGGCATCAGCACGCCGGCCGAGAAGAAGGCGGCGAGCGCGTAGCGGCTCTTCAGTTCCGCCGCCACTGCCTCGCGCCCGCCATTCAGCGAGGCGGCGAGGCGCTGCATGTCGTGGTTCTCCGGGAAGGCGATCGACGGCGCCAGGATGCGCAGTCGCTCGTACTGCTCCAGGGCCCAGGGCGCCTTCAGGTCCCACCAGGCGAAGGAGTTGAACAGGTAGTCGAACCCGGCCTCGGCCGTGGCGCGGGCCTCCTCGAAGGTGCAGCCGAGCGTCTCGGCGGCGAAGAGCGCCGCGTGGTCGCGCTCCTTGGCGGCACCGATCAGGCTGCGCCACACGTCCGGCGGCACCTTGTAGGCGGCATCGCACCGGAAGCCGGCGACGCCGAGAGCCTGGAGCCTCGCGATGTAGCCGTTCCACAGCTCGGTGAGCGCCGTGCGCGGACCCGACGCCACGTAGTCGAATTCGGCGAGGTCGCCCCAGACGGTGATCTTGGTCGGATCGTCGGGATCGACCGCGTGCGGGCTCACCGGCGCGCCGGATTCGTCGCGCACGAAGAGATCCGGGCGCTCATGCGCCAGCCTGCCGTCATTGGCGGCGTGGTTCACCACCAGGTCGGTCATGATCTTGAGGCCGTGCCCGGCGGCCGCCGCGCAGAAGCGGCGGATCTGCTCGTCGTCGGGCGTGCCGTCGAGATCGCGCAGGCGCTCGTCGAGGCGATCCACATCGGCCACCGCGTAGAGCGAGCGCGAGCCGCCGGCCTGGTGGAACGGGTTGAGATAGACCCAATCGAAGCCGAGTTCGGCGATCCGGGGCAGTTCCGCGGTCCAGGCCGAGACCCGGCCGACCAGGAGGGGAAACAGGTTGTAGATCCGCGGTCCGGCCGCCAGCGGCGCCAGGGTGGCCGGCAGCGGCGTCACCTCGCGGGTGCGCTTCGCCGGCTTGGTGCTGGTGCGGGGTACGTTCATCGGCCCGATCCTGCCTGCTCTTTCTCGTCGTACAGGCGCGGGACCGGAGCCCCGCGCCGGGGTCTCAACTGGCGGAGTGACGCAGAACGGCCAGGGGGAGACGTGCGAAGAGTCGAGCCATCGACAGCCGCCCGCCCTCGGACCGGATCTCCTCGCCCGTCACCAGGTCGCGCCAGACGCTGCCCTCCGGCACCGGCAGCGACGTGCCGGCAAAGGCACCCGCGAGGCTCGGAAGCTCCGCGGCGGCGACGCGGCGCGGCACCGCCACCAGCAGGTCGCCGGCCTCCGCGCCCGCACTCGCGTCCTGGCGCAGGAAGGCGACGACGCGCTCCGCCCCCTCCCCTTCGGCCACGACCGGCGCGTAATCGGCCTCGGCGTAGAAGCTCGGGAATGCCGCGCGGTCGGCGAGCAGCCGGGCCAGGACCCGTTGCTTGATCCGCCCGTCCGGCCAGGACGCCAGCAGGTCGTCGAGCGCGACGTCCTGCCCGAGGGCCGCCTCGCGCCCGGCATAGTCGACCGGGCGGCGGTTGTCGGGATCGACGAAGGAGAAGTCCCAGAACTCCGTGCCCTGGTAGATGTCGGGCAGGCCCGGCAGGGTGCATTTCAGCGCCGACCGGGCGAGGCCCGTCACCATGCCGACCCGGGCCAGCCGCTCGGCGAAGGGCTTGAAGTCCCGCAGGAACTCCGAGCCCGGCGCCACCAGGGCGTCGAACAGCTTGGCGACGGCGCCCTCATAGGCCTCGTCGACGTTGACCCAGCTCGACCGGCGCTTGCCCTCGCGCATCGCCTTCTCGGCATAGGCGCCGAGCCGCTGGCGGAACTCCTCGACGGCCTTCGGGTCGGGGGAGTCGGTCAGCAGCTCCAGCGGCCAGGCGCCGAGGATGGCCTGCAGGAACATCCACTGGTCGTTGGCATCGGGCGCCGCCTCGCCCTCGACCTGCGAGAGGTGGGGCTTCGCCAGCTCGCCCCACAAAGCCCAGGCATCGGCCCATTCGTCCGGGACTTCTGACAAGGCCAGCAGCCGGGTCCGGGCATCCTCGCCGCGCTTGGTGTCGTGGGTGGCCGTGGTGATCATCGCGTTCGGCCAGTCGCGGGCACGGGCGGCCTGGAGCGCGTGGAAATGCTCCGCCGTGACCCCGTACTCCCCCGGATCGCCCCCGACTTCGTTGAGCGCCAGCAGCTCGACGAAGCGGTAGAACAGGGTGTCCTCCAGGCTTTTCGCCATGACCGGGCCGGTGAGCTGCTGGAAGCGGCGGCGGAAACGGCGCACCACCTCCGGGTCGGGCCGGCCCGCCCCTTCGGTGTCGAGCCGCCCGAGCAGCACGGCTTGCGCGAAGTCGTGCACCGAGCGATCGGGCAGGCTGGACCGGCGCTTGGCCTTGCGCACCGTGTCGCCGATGAGCTTCAGGTCCTCCGGCTCGATCTCGTTCTCGTCGAGGTCCGAGCCCAGATAGCTGCGATAGACCGGGAAGCGGGCGATGATCTCGGACAAGGCCTGGCGCAGGGCATTGACCGAGAAGTCGCGGGTGCGCCGGTCGGCATCGGCCACCTGCTTCAAGTCCGAGGTCAGGACTTCCAGCTCGCTGGCGAAGCTGGTCTCCAGGATCTCGCCCTTCACGTTGCGCAGGAGCCAGGGATAGGGCTCGTCCATGCCGGTCGCCCCGGCATAGAGCCTGGCGACCGCCTCGCGCTTCCCCTGGTCGACGAACAGCCCGTCGATCTGGTTGAGCACGTCGTAGCCGGTGGTGCCGGCGATCGGCCAGGGCCGTAAGCGCTCGCCGGGCTCCAGGATCTTCTCCACCACGATGTAGAAGCCGGGCCCGAGCGCCGCCTGGAGCGCGCGGGTATATCCCGCCGGATCGGCCAGCCCGTCGATGTGGTCGATGCGCAACCCGTCGATCCGCCCCTCGCGGATCTGGCGGAACAGCATCGCGTGGGCGCCCTCGAAGACCCGTCTGTCCTCGACCTTGAGCCCGGCGAGCGAGTTCACGTCGAAGAAGCGGCGGTAGTTGATGTCGCTCGCCGCGACCCGCCAATGGGCGAGCCGGTAGGCCTGCGCCTCGAGGATGCGGTGGAGCGCCCCGAAGCTGTCGGGATGGCCCTTGAAGCCGTTGACCAGCGTCACCGCCCGGTCGATCGCCGCCTTCAGCCCGGGCGAGGCCGAGACCGCGTGGGCGAGGCGCCGCTTCAAGCCTTCCGCCTCCTCCGGGAAGGCGGCCATGCGCTCGGAATTGGTCTCGTCGCCCATCCGGCGCAGGCGCTCGGAGATCGACAGCACCTCCGCCGAGCCCTCGTCGCCGACTTCCGGCAGGGCCGCGAGCGCCCGGTCGAGGATGATCGGGTAGTTGAGCGGGTTGACCGGGAAGCGGTGCTCGAAGTGCCAGACGCTGAAGCCGCCCTCCTCCGGATCGAAGGCGAGCTTCAGGTCGCCCTTCTCCAGCGCCTCGCCGTAACGATCACCCAGGAACGGCACGACCAGCTTGTTGCGGGCCCCCAGCCGGCCCCAATCGATGTCGAAGGCGTCGGCCGCCGGCGACAGGGCGCCCCATTCGAGCACCGAGAGCCACCACGGATTGTCGGCGCCGCCGACGCCCATGTGGTTGGGCACGATGTCGAGCAGGAACTTCAGCCCGTGACCTTTCAGCGTGTCGCTGAAGCGGATGAAGGCCTCTTCCCCACCCAGTTCCGGGTTGATCTCGCGATGGTCGACGATGTCGTAGCCGTGCATCGAGCCGGGCCGCGCCTTGTGGATCGGCGAGGCGTAGACGTGGCTGATGCCGAGCTTGGCGAGATACGGGACGATCTTGGCCGCGTGGTCGAAGGTGAAGTCCTTGTGGAATTGCAGCCGGTAGGTCGCCCGCGGCGGCGGCGAGGCCAGCCGCGCGGCGCCCGAGCGCGGGCCCCGCTCCTCGGACGAGAGCGAGGCGGCGAGCTTGGCGAGCGGCCCGCCCGGCGCCGCGATCGCGTCGAGGTCGCGGTCGAGCTTGCGGCGCCAGTTCGGATAGCCCTCGGTGACGCCCGGCATGTTGGCCTGGCTCACCTCGCCCAGGATGTCCTCGTACTGCACCGCCGTCAGCACCGAGGGAGCGCGGGCGAGGAAGCGCACGGCCGCCTCGAAGGGCGGCTGGTCGGGGACATCCGCCGTCGGGACCAGGCCTTCCTGGTTCAGGGCTTCCGCGAGGCGCCGGCGCTCGTGCACCCGCTCCTCGCGCTCGGCGCCCGCCCGCTCGGCGTCGTAGAGGCCGAGCGACTGGCGCAGCTCGGTATCGACGCCGCGCCACCAGCCGACGAAGGTCGGCAGGTCGTGGGTGGTGATGGCGCAGAGCGCGTCGCGCGGATACTCGGCGGGTCGCTTGAACCGGCCGCCCTCGCCCCGCTCGAAGGACAGGATGCGGTAGCTCAGGATGCCGGCCTGCATCAGCGCGTCGGAGAATCCGGCGGGCGCCGTGCCGAGGTCCTCGGCGATGACGAGGCACTTCGCCCGGTGGCTCTCCAGGCGCAGGACCGCCAGCATCGCCTCGAACGGCATCGCCACGTAGGCACCGGCCTTCGCCCCCTGCCCGACCGGGATCAGGAACAGGCGGGTGAGCTGGAAGGCGTGGTCGATGCGGATCGCGCCGGCATGGCGCATGTTGGCCTGAACCAGCGCCCGGAAGGCCGCGAGGCCGTCGCGTTCCAGTTCCAGCGGGTCGAAGGGCGGCAGGCCCCAATCCTGGCCCTGCGGCGCCAGGATGTCCGGCGGCGCGCCGATCGACAGGCCGGCGGCGAAGCGCTCCGGATGCGACCAGATCTCCGAGCCGCCGCGATCGGCGCCGACTGCGAGGTCGCGGTAGAGGCCGAGGCGCATGCCCGAGGCGAGCGCCTGCGCGGAAGCCGCGGCGAGCTGCCGGTCGGCGAGGAATTGCAGCCAGGCGTGGTACGACACCCGCTCCTGGTGCTCGGCGGCGAAGGCGGAGACGTCCGGCGTGCCGTTGCGGCGATAGGCCTCCGGCCAGTCGCCGAGCCAGTTCGCGCCCATCTTCGAAAAATGCTCGGCCAGAGCCTCGAAGGTGGCATGGGCCTCCAGATTCTCAGCCCCTGCGGCGCGGAAGGCGAGGAACTCGGTGTCACGCCCGGCCCGGGCCGGCGAATCCTGCCACAGGGCCTCCAGCACCGGGCTCAAGACCTGCCAGATCCCGGCATGATCGACGAGGGAGGCGTCGCGCAGGCGGGCGATCTCCGAGGCGGACTCCGTCATCAGCCGCTCGGCCCGGCTGCCGGCGAGACCCGGCAGCGACCTCGGATCGATGAACAGGGTTTCCAGGAACAGCCGCGAGGACGGCGAGTAGGGCGAGACCTTCTGCCGGTCGGTCGAGAACAGGGCATGGACCGGGCTCAACCCTAAGAAGGCCGCGCCCCGGGCGCCGGCATCCGCCGCGGCCCTTCCGGCATCGGCGTAAGTGCCGATGCCGAGATTGGTGTCGGAGCGCAGGCCGTAGAGCTGGGCGGCGAGGCCCCAGTCGCGGGCACCCTCGTCGCCGAGCGCCCGCGGACGCCAGCAGCGCTGGGGTGCTGCGATCACCGTCGCCTCGGCGCGCCGGTCGCCCAGGCTCACGGTGAGGCGGTGATAGCCGGGGGTGAGCGGCGGCAGCTCGATCGCGGCGGTCTCAGGGTTCAAGGCCACGCGCCCGTCGCGGGCGGTGCCGCGCTCGTCGACGATGCGCCAGCTCAGCGTGCCGGAGCTCGCCTCCGCCCGCACCTTTACCCGCACGGCGCGGCGGGCCTCGACCGGGACCAGCGGCGGCACCAAGCCCTGGCGCAACGAGCGGATCCGCGCGAGGCTTGCCCGCGCCTCGTCCTCGGAGCCGGCCGGCAGGCCGAGGGCGGCGAGCAGCCCCTGGCGCACGGAAAGCGGGGTCTCGACGCGCTGGCCGAAGGCGTCGGTGTAGTCGGCAGCGATGCCCGCCTCATCGGCGAGCCGCGCGACGACATCCTCGGTCACGGCCATCTCAACGCACCTCTTTCACGAACACGCCCGACCAGGCGGGCAGGACCAGGGCGCCGTCCTCATTCTGCGAGACGGCAGGGGAGCGCCAGATGATGCGGCCGGGCAGCGGCCCCGGCTCGTACGCGTCGCCGCCGAACACCCCGACGAAGCGCAAGGAGCCCCCGGCGAAGGCCCAGGTGACGTCGATCACGTCGGGCCGCGGCAGGGTGTAACGGCCGCCCTGCCAGGGGGTCTTCAACAGCGGCACCACCTCGCGCTGGCGCAGGTGAAGCAGCGCGGTGGTGTCGGCCAGGACCTCGCGATGCGGCGAAGCCTCGCGCTCGGCCCAGTCGAGCGTCGAGCGCCGGAACGTCTCGGCGGCGGTGGGGTCGGGAATCGTCTTCGCCTTCTCCTCGTCGGCGAAGGCGGCGAAGCTCTTGAACTCGCGCCGCCTTCCGTCGCGCACCGCCTTGTTCAGCTCCTCGTCGGGGGCGAAATCGACGAAGAACAGGAACGGCGTCGAGGCCGACCATTCCTCGCCCATCCACAGCATCGGGATCTGCGGGCTGAGCAGCAGCCCGGCGCGGGCGAGCGCCAGCTTGCCCGGATCGGCGAGGTGGCTCAGCCGCTCGCCGAGCGCCCGGTTGCCGACCTGATCGTGATTCTGCAGGAAGGTGACGAAAGCCGACGGCGGCAGGTGGCCGGAGCGCTCGCCGCGGGGATGGTTGTCGAGGGTCTTGAACGGCTCGCCCTGGTAGGCGAAGCCCTCCGCCAGGCTGCGGGCGAGATGCGCCGCCGGCTTGTCGGAAAAGCTCTCGTAATAGCCGGATTCCTCGCCCGTCAGCAGGATGTGCCAGCCGTGATGGGTGTCGTCGGCCCATTGCGCGCTGTGCAGGACCGGCTGGCCCGCGTGATCGCGCTCCAGCCAGCGGGCCTGGTTGGCCTCGTTCTCCAGCATCAGGTGGATCGGGCGATCGGGATATGCCGCGCGGATCCGCTCGGCCAGTTCGGCGAGGAAGTGCTTGTCGGAATCGTCCTGGATGGCGTGGACGGCGTCGAAGCGCAGGCCGTCGAAGTGGAATTCCTCCAGCCAGTACAGCGAATTGTGGACGAAGTAGTCCCGCACCACCTGGCCGGACGTCTTGCCGTCGAAGTTGATGCCGGCGCCCCACGGGGTCGGGTGGCGCTCGGTGAAGAACGTCTCGGCATAGGCGTGGAGGTAATTCCCGGCCGGGCCGAAATGGTTGTAGACGACGTCGAGGAAGACCATCAGGCCGAGGGAATGCGCCCGGTCGACGAGGCGGCGCAGGTCGTCCGGGGTGCCGTAGGCCGAATCCGGCGCGTAGGGCAGCACGCCGTCATAGCCCCAGTTGCGGGTGCCCTTGAAATCGGCGAGCGGCAGCAGCTCGATCGCCGTGACGCCGAGGTCGCGCAGGGATTCCAGCTTCTCAGCGAGCGCCGCATAGGTGCCCGCCGGCGTCGCGGTGCCGACATGGCACTCGTAGATCACCGTCTCCTCGAACGGACGCCCGGCCCAATCCCGATCGGTCCACGGGAAGGCGGCGGGGTCGATGACCTCGGATAACCCCGACACGTCCTCCGGCTGGAAGCGCGAGGCGGGATCGGGCACCACGAGGTCGCCGTCGATCCGGTAGCCGTAGCGGGCCCCGGCCCGCAGTCCCGGCACCGTCAGACGGCGCCAGCCTTCGCCCTGATCGTCCAGCGGATGCTCCTGCCCGTCGAGCACCAGGGCGACGCTCTTGGCGGTCGGCGCCCAGAGGGCGAAGCGCACCCCCTCCGGTCCGATCTCCGCACCGAATGGCATGCTGTGGGTGCGCCGCATCGGGCCACCATCCTTCGAAAGCAAGAGTGTGCGAACGGCGTGGGGCGCCGCTCAGGAAATTCGGTGGTTGGGAGCAGGTTCCGCAGGATCGTCCCGCATTGCGGCGACCGCGCTGCAATGCGGGAGCTAAGGCGGCCCGCGCCGTCGGCAATGTCCGGAACGACACCAGCCGGGAACGGCCGCGCGGGATCGCCTCGTAGCGTTAAGACGCCTCAGAACGCCCAGGCGAGGGTCGCCGCGAAGGCCACCGCGACGGCTGCGCCGGTCGCCGTCATCGCCATACGCCCGATCCCGGCCGCCGCCGCGGCGACGCCCTCCTCGGCGAAGCCGAAGGCCTGGCCGGCGGCCTGCTCGGCGCGGGCGAGGGAGAGATGACGGGCGTGGCGGTTGACGGCTTTCATCGTCGGAACGCTCCTGCGGCGCGCGATCCCGTCCGGCGTCGGGGGCGGCCGTCCGGTCAACGGGCGGTGACGGCCGAGGTTCCGCGGGGTATCGCGCGCGTCACCGAGCTTTAAGGGAATTTGTTTACGTCTCGGTGACTCTGGTACGGGTTCTGCTGCGCGGCGATTCCGCGCCGCCCGACCATGCCCGTTCGTCACACCCCGACGCTGCTCAAAGGCCCTTTTTGTTCCGCGTTTGTTCCGGTATAGGGAAAGGATGACCTCGAATGCTGCCAGAGCCCTTCCCCCACCGCGAGGCCGTCGCGTGAGCGAGGCCGCACGAGACCTGTTCGGCGCGGGCGGCAAGCCGCCCGGGACGCCGCCAGAGCCGAAGCCGCCGGCGGATCCGCTGAAGGCGGAGGCGGTGAAGCGCCCGAAGCCCGTCGCCGTGTCCGCGCCCGTGGACGCGGCGGAGGCCGGCTACGACGCCTCGGCGATCGAGGTGCTGGAGGGGCTGGAGCCGGTGCGGCGCCGGCCCGGCATGTATATCGGCGGCACCGACGAGAAGGCGCTCCACCACCTCTTCGCCGAGGTGATCGACAACTCGATGGACGAGGCGGTGGCGGGCCATGCCAGCTTCATCGAGGTCGAACTGGAGGAGAGCGGCTGCCTCGTCGTGACCGATAACGGCCGCGGCATCCCGATCGACCCGCATCCGAAATTCCCCGGCAAGTCGGCGCTCGAGGTCATTATGACCACGCTGCATGCCGGGGGTAAGTTCGATTCGAAGGTCTACGAGACCTCCGGCGGCCTGCACGGCGTCGGCATCTCGGTGGTGAACGCCCTCTCGGACGTGCTCGAGGTCGAGGTCGCCCGCAACCAGACCCTCTACCGCCAGACCTTCTCCCGCGGCCACGCGCAGGGGCCGATCGAGACGATCGGGCGGGTGCAGAACCGGCGCGGCACGAAGGTGCGCTTCCATCCCGATGCCGAGATCTTCGGCGAGCACAGGTTCGATCCGCGCCGCCTGTTCAAGATGGCGCGCTCGAAGGCCTACCTGTTCGGCGGCGTCGAGATCCGCTGGCGCTGCGCGCCCGCCCTGCTGGAGGGCGTCGAGAACGTCCCGGCGGAGGCCGTGCACCGCTTCCCGGCCGGTCTCAAGGACTATCTCGCCCGCGAGATCGACGGCAAGGAGCTGGTCGCCGACGGGGTCTTTGCCGGCAAGATCACCAAGCCGGGCAGCCACGGCTCGCTCGAATGGGCGATGGCGTGGCTGTCGAACGACGACGGCTTCTCGTCCTCCTACTGCAACACCATCCCGACGCCGGAGGGCGGCACCCACGAGAGCGGGATGCGGGTGGCCCTGCTGCGGGGCTTGCGCGACCACGCCGAGCGGGTCGGCCAGGTCAAGCGGATGGCCTCGGTCACCGCCGACGACGTGATGCTGACCTGCGCGGCGATGCTGTCGGTCTTCATCCGCGAGCCGGAGTTCCAGGGCCAGACCAAGGACAAGCTCGCGACGCTGGAGGCCTCCCGCATCGTCGAGGCGGCGATCCGCGACGCCTTCGACCACTGGCTCGCCGCTTCCCCGGCCCAGGCCAACAAGCTCCTCGACTGGGTGATCGACCGGGCCGAGGAGCGCCTGCGCCGGCGCCAGGAGAAGGAGGTCGCCCGCAAGACCGCGACCCGCAAGCTTCGCCTGCCCGGCAAGCTCGCCGATTGCTCGAAGGCCGGGGCCGCGGGCTCCGAGATCTTCATCGTCGAGGGCGATTCGGCCGGCGGCTCGGCCAAGCAGGCGCGCGACCGCGCCACCCAGGCGATCCTGCCCTTGCGCGGCAAGATCCTCAACGTCGCCTCGGCGAGCCGGGACAAGCTCGGGGCGAACCAGCTCCTCTCCGACCTGATCCTGGCGCTGGGCTGCGGCATCGGCAAGCAGTACCGGCACGACGACCTTCGCTACGAGAAGGTCATCATCATGACCGATGCCGACGTCGACGGCGCCCACATCGCCTCGCTGCTCATCACCTTCTTCTACCGGCAGATGCCGGAGCTGATCGAGCAGGGGCACCTCTACCTCGCCGTCCCGCCCCTCTACCGGCTGACGCAAGGGGCCAAGAGCGCCTATGCCCGGGACGACCGGCACAAAGAGCAGCTGCTCAAGACCACCTTCAAGTCGGGCAAGGTCGAGATCGGGCGCTTCAAGGGCCTCGGCGAGATGATGCCCGGCCAGCTCAAGGAGACCACGATGGATCCGAAGAAGCGCACGCTCCTGCGGGTCGAGGTGGTGGAAGAGGCGAAGGTCGCGACCGGCGACACGGTCGAGCGGCTGATGGGCAACAAGCCCGAGGCCCGCTTCGCCTTCATCTCCGAGCGGGCTGTCTTCGCCGACGAGATCGAGCTCGACATCTGAAACGGGCCCCCGGGGGACGGCACCGCCCTCCCCCGGACCACGCCGCGAAAACGGCCCGGCCGCTCACGCGACCGGGCCGTTTTTGCCTGGGACAGCCGGCACTGCCGATGCGACGCCGCCAGAACGCGAAAAGCCCGGCCATGAGGCCGGGCTCCGCTCCGTCGACCTGACGGAAAGCGACGACTAGAAGCCGTTGAACTTGTAGTTCAGGCCGGCGCGGACGACCGCGAACTCGGTCTCGCGACGGACCGGGCCGGCGTTCACGACGACCACGCCCGGCGAGCCGAGGCCGACCACGTTGCCGGCGTTGTTCACGGCGAAGGCGCCGTTGTTGCGGTTGCCCTGATCCAGGTTCACGTACAGGCCTTCGACCTTGAGGGTCACGGCCGACGAACGGAAGAAGTTCAGGAACGAGTCGGTCGGGATGGCGTACTCGACGCCGCCGCCGACGACCCAGCCGGTCTGGAACTCGTCACGCGAGCTGTTCGGCAGACCGAAGTCGCGGCCGCCGCCCGAACCGTAGGCGAAACCGCCGGTGGCGTACACGAGGGTGCGGTCCCAGGCGTAGCCGAGGCGGCCACGGACGGTGCCGAAGTAGTCGAGGCCGGCGACGCCGTTCGGGTTGAACACCTGCTGGGCGGCGATCGGGCCGGTGGCGGCGAAGCGGTTCCGGTCACGGCCGAAATCGACGTACTGGGCGTCGGCCTCGACGCCGACCACGATGCCCGAGCCCGGGGTGAACTGGTAGTTGTAGCCGACCTGGCCGCCGCCGACGAAGCCGTCGGTCGAGCGCTGGCCCGGGAAGGCGATCACGGTCGGGGTGGCTACGAGGCCGGTGGCCGGGCCGACGCCGACGACGGTGGAGCCGCGGTTGTCATTGGTGCCGAAGCCGTAACCGGCGTTGAAACCGGCGTAGAAGCCCGTCCAGGTGAACACCGGCACCGGCGTGAAGACCGGCGGCGGGGCCGCGCGGCGCGGCAGGTCGGCGGCCGAAGCAGCCGCGGACAGGCCGACGAGGGCCACGGAGGCGAGGAGGATCTTCTTCATTGTCTTACTGGTCCTGATTGGCGAGAGCCGGCGCGCTTCTATCCCCGGTCGGTCACCCGGTCTGTCGCATTCCTGCAACGAGGACAGGGTTTACCCGCCCACCCGTCAACGAACCGTGAATCGGGAGCGAGCGCCGATCCAAAAAATCGAGCGAGTACGGTCACTTAGCATTAACCATGATGCTCCAGGGTTTCCCCGTGGACTTCCCCTGAGGAATCGCAATGGACGCGTTCGGGCGCGAGACCGCGCCGCCTTCCCTGCTCCGCCGCACCTGGCGGATCGCCCTGTTCGCCGTGGCGGGCTCGCTGGCGGCGACTCACTTCCTCGCATCGCGCAGCGGCACGCCGTCCGGCTCCGGCGGGCAGGCGGTCGCGTCGTTGCGCGGCCTCGTCGAGCCCGAGACCACCGGGTCGATCGCCGGCCAATCGATCGCCGGCCAAGCGGAGCGGACACGGCTCGACCCGTGCAGCGTGCCCGCGCGCCCGTGACGCTTGCGCTCTCGTCGGGTCCCGGCGCCCGTGGGATGCCCGAACGGCGTCGGGACACGGCATCGGCAGCGGCCCGGCCCACCGAACAAATCCCGGTCAGCCCTTGACAAACGTCCTCGCATCGGGCGTGTCCTGCGGGCGGTCGCGTGCAGGCGCGACAGAGCAATGGCGTGAACGTCCCGCCTCGGCGTCTCCGGCGCGGGACTGGCTGCGAAACGACTTTGCATCCCGGCCGTTGCCGCGACGGTGTCTTCCGCGCCGGCCCGATCCGCCCGCGCGCAACGGTTCTCTTCAGGATGTCATTCGCCGAACTGGGTTTAAGCGAGAAGGTCCAGCAGGCCGTCGAGGCTGCGGGCTACACCACGCCGACCCCGATCCAAGCCCAAGCCATTCCGCACGTCCTCGCGCGGCGCGACGTCCTGGGCGTCGCCCAGACCGGCACCGGCAAGACGGCGGCGTTCACGCTGCCGATGCTCACCATGCTCGAGCAGGGCCGGGCCCGGGCGCGGATGCCGCGCACGCTGGTCCTCGAGCCGACGCGCGAGCTCGCCGCGCAGGTGGTCGAGAATTTCGAGCGCTACGGCACCAACCACAAGCTCAACGTCGCGCTCCTGATCGGCGGCGTCTCGTTCGCCGACCAGGACCTCAAGATCACCCGCGGCGTCGACGTGCTGATCGCGACCCCCGGACGGCTCCTCGATCATTTCGAGCGCGGCAAGCTGCTGCTCACCGGCGTCGAGCTCCTGGTGATCGACGAGGCCGACCGGATGCTCGACATGGGGTTCATCCCCGACATCGAGCGCATCGTGAAGATGGTGCCGTTCACGCGCCAGACCTTGTTCTTCTCCGCGACGATGCCGCCGGAGATCCAGCGCCTCGCCGACGACTTCCTGCACAATCCCGTCCGCATCGAAGTGGCGCGCCCGGCCTCGACCGCCACCACCATCACCCAGCGGCTGGTCGCGACGGGAGCGGAAGGGCACCTGAAGCGCAAGACCTTGCGCAAGCTGATCCGCGCGGCGGACGAGCTCAATAACGGCATCATCTTCTGCAACCGCAAGCGCGACGTTGCGCAACTGCAGAAGTCGCTGTCGAACCACGGCTTCAACGTCGCGGCCCTGCACGGCGACATGGACCAGCGCGCCCGCATGGCGGCGCTCGACGCGTTCCGCTCGGGCGAGGTGCCGCTGCTCGTCGCCAGCGACGTGGCCGCCCGCGGCCTCGACATCCCGGCGGTGAGCCACGTCTTCAACTTCGACGTGCCGCACCACGCCGAGGATTACGTGCACCGGATCGGCCGCACCGGCCGGGCCGGCCGCTCCGGCGCCGCCTTCACCCTGGTGGGCCGCGGCGACGAGAAGTCGGTCGCGGCGATCGAGACGCTGATCGGCCAGCCGATCCCCTGGGCGGAGGGCGACCTCGCCAGCCTGCCCGACGACGAGGCCGCCGAGCCGGAGCGCCGCGGCCGGGGCGGTCGCGGCCGCCGCGACGAGGGACGGGCCGAGGGCCGGCGCGACGGATCCGGCCGGCCGGAATCCCGCAGCGACGAGGGCGGGCGCCGGGACGAGACACGCCGGCGCCGTTCCCGCGGCAACCGCCAAGAGGGCACCCAGCAAGAGGGCACCCAGCAAGAGGGTCGCCGGCACGAGGAGGCCGGGGCACCCGCGGCTCCGCGCCGCAACGGCCAGGCACCGCGGCCGACGACGCCGGAGCGCCGCGTGCCGGACGAGCGCCGTCACGCGGACGAGCGTCCCGCCGGCCGGCGCAACGACCGTGGCCGCCACCGCGACGACGACGCGATGCCGGAGGCTGAGATCGGCATGGGCGCTCACGTCCCTGCCTTCCTGCTACGGCCGGTTGTACTGAAGAAGCGGACAGAGGGCGAGTAGACCCCGGTTTTCTCGCTTGTAAGGCCATAATTTCTCCGCGCCTTAACTGCTTCTCCACCGACAGCCCGTAGAGGTCATGGAGAGGCGCCGGCACGAAGCCGTCGTCCAGCGCGGAGACGTTCGATGTCTGACCTGAGCAGCGCCGACCTCGATCGGAGCTTCTTGTTCGGTCAGCGGGCCATGGAGCTGATGAAGGCGTACCGCTCATCGGCGACACCGCGCAGCTATGCGGTCTGGTACACCTACGTCGCCGGCCTGAACTCCCAGCTCATCGAGGCGGTGAAGCGGCTCACCGCCGAGCACGGCACCCTGGCCGACGCCCATATCGACCAGCTCTTCGAGACCTATCTCGACGGCCGCAAGCTCTCGATCGAGACCGAGCGGGCGAGCACCGGGGTGCTGGCCGAGATCGAGCAGATCATGGAGATGCTCGACGCCGCCCTGGGCTCCACCGCGCGCTACGGCGCATCGCTGCAGGCCTTCACCCAGGATCTCGCCGCACCGGCGGTGAACCGTGCCCGGGTACGGGAGATCGTGTCCTCCCTCGTCGTCACCACCCGGGACGTGGCCGCCAACAACCGCACCCTCGAGGCGCGGATGCGAGAGAGCCGCAACGAGATCGAGACCCTGCGCGAGACCCTGGAGGCGGTGCGCGTCGAGTCGCTGACCGACCCGCTCACCGGCATCGGCAACCGCAAGCATTTCGAGGAGATGCTGCACAAGGCCGTCGACCACGCCGCGGTGCAGGGCCAGCCGGTCTGCCTCGTCGTGCTCGACATCGACCACTTCAAGCGCTTCAACGACCTCTACGGCCACCTCACCGGCGACCAGGTGCTGCGGCTGGTGGCGATGACCATGCGCGAGAGCGTCGAGCCGCGCACCACCATCGCGCGGTTCGGGGGCGAGGAATTCGGCATCATCCTGCCGGGCAGCGACCGGGAGGAGGCACGGGCGGTGGCCGAGAAGGTCCGCACCAGCGTGATGGGCCGCGAACTGGTCAAGCGCTCAACCGGCGAGAGCCTGGGGCGGATCACCATCTCGGTCGGCCTCGCCTCCTACCGCCGCGGCGACACCGCGGTGTCGCTCCTGGAGCGCGCCGACCACTGCATGTTCACCGCCAAGCGGGCGGGCCGCAACCAGGTGATCGACGACAGCGTGTCGCCCGAGACGATGGACGACGTCGCCTGACCCCCAGCCCGAAGCCTTCGGAGCGATTTCTCGGCCTGCCCCCTCCCCCTTGAGCGGCACTGGGTGCGCCGCCCCGGGGGGGGCGGGCGTGCTCTCAGGCGTGGGCGGCCGTCAGGGCGTTCGGATCGGCGGGCGTGATCGCGACGGATTCACCGCAGCCGCAGGCCGAGGTCTGGTTCGGATTGTTGAACACGAACTGCGACGACAGCTTCGTGGTCTGGAAATCCATCTGAGTCCCGAGCAGGAACAGCACCGCCTTCGGATCGATGAAGACGCGGACGCCCTTGTCCTCGATCATGTCCTCGCCGGGTTTCCGCTCCTCGGCGTATTCCATCGTGTAGCTCATCCCGGCGCAGCCGCCGTTCTTGACGCCGACGCGCAGGCCCGCGATCGGGCGCTCAGCGTCGGCCATGATGCCCTTGATCCGCTCGGCGGCGGCCTCGGTCAGCGACATCACCTTGAAGCTCGGTGCCATGTTCAAAACTCTCTCCGACGGCCGGGTTCAAGGCCCGGGCGGTTGAGGCGCGAGGTTACGTCTCGGAAGATAAGCATCCCGTTGCCGATGGTCCACCGGAGGGATGTGCTAGGATGAGCCGTCATGGAGGCGGCGATGGCGGATGCGGCGCGGCGGCGGATGACGCCGGAGGAATTCTTTCGCTGGCAGGAGGACCAGGACGAGCCGTTTGAACTCGTCGATGGCGTTCCGGTCCCGAAGCACCGGATGATGACCGGGGCGAGCGTCCAGCATGACCGGGTGACGGTGAACGTCATCATCGCCTTGGGCAATAAGCTGCGTGGCTCCCGCTGCCGCCCGACGACCGACGATGTCTCGCTGCGAACCAGTATCACCACGATCCGGCGGCCCGACGTCACGGTCGAGTGTGGCGAACTGGTCTACGACACCCACGAATCCCGCGAGCCACGCCTCGTCGTCGAGGTCGCCTCTCCGTCCACGACCACTGTCGACCGGACGGTGAAACTGGAGGAGTACAAGCGCCATCCGACGCTCCGGTCCATCCTGCTCCTCGAGACCGTGGCGCCGGTCGCCCTGCTCTACCGCCGCGAGGGGGAGGGCTGGCAACCGGTGCTGTTCGAAGGCCTCGATGCCGTCATCGCCCTGCCGGAGATCGGCGCGAGCCTGGCGCTGGCCGAGGTCTATGACGGCCTCGCCTTCCCGCCCCGCATCACCGACGCGATGCGCTGAACCCGCTCACCACATGTCGAGCGCGATGCGGGCCTCGTCGGACATCCGGCTCTGGTCCCACGGCGGGTCGAACACCATCGTCACGTTGCACCCGGCGACGCCCGGCACCGCCGAGACGGCGTTCTCGACCCAGCCCGGCATCTCGCCGGCGACGGGACAGCCCGGCGCCGTCAGCGTCATGTCGATGGCGACATTGCGGTCGTCGGCGATGTCGACCCGGTAGATCAAGCCGAGCTCGTAGATGTCGGCCGGAATCTCCGGATCGTAGACGGATTTGAGCGCCGCCACGATGCCGTCGGTCAGACGGTCCATCTCCTCCGGCGGGATCGCGGAGGCGTTCACCTGGGCGTTCAGCGACGGGGTATTCGCGCCGCTCGCGGCGGGGGTATCGGTCATGGGGTCCTCACGCGAACATCCGTTCGGCCCGGGTCAGGGCCGAGACGAGGGCGTCGATCTCCGCCGTCGTATTATACAGGCCGAACGAGGCGCGACAGGTGGAAGTGGTGCCGAAGCGCTTGAGCAGCGGCATGGCGCAGTGGGTGCCGGCCCGCACCGCAACGCCCTGGCGGTCGATCACCGTGGCGACGTCGTGGGCGTGCGCACCCTTCATCTCAAAGGAGATCACCGCGCCCTTGTGCTTCGCCGTGCCGATGATCCGCAGGCTGTTCATCCCGCGCAGGGCGTCCTGCGCGTAGGCCAGCAGATGCGCCTCGTGGGCGGCGATGCGCTCGCGGCCGAGCGACATCATGAATTCGAGCGCCGCGCCGAGCCCGATCGCCTCGATGATCGCCGGGGTGCCCGCCTCGAAGCGGTGCGGGGGCGCGTTGTAGGTGATGCGCTCCTCCTCGACGATCTCGATCATCTCGCCGCCGCCCTGGTAGGGGGGCAGACGCTCCAGCCACTCCTTCTTGCCGTAGAGCACGCCGATGCCGGTCGGCCCGTAGACCTTGTGGCCGGTGAAGACGAAGAAGTCGCAATCGAGGGCCTGGACGTCGATCGCCTGGTGGACGGCGCTCTGCGCCCCGTCGAGCAGCACCGGCACGCCGTGGGCATGCGCGATGCGGACGATCTCTTCCGCCGGCGTCACCGTGCCGAGGACGTTCGACATCTGGGTGATCGCCACCATCTTGGTGCGGGGCGAGAAGAGCTTCTCGAACTCCTCGACCAGGAAGTTGCCCTCGTCGTCGACGGGGGCGAATTTCAGCACGGCGCCGCGGCGCTCGCGCAGGAAGTGCCAGGGCACGATGTTGGAATGGTGCTCCATGATCGACAGGATGATCTCGTCACCCTCGCCGATCAGCCCGGCCCAGCCCATGCAGGTCGCGACGAGATTGTAGGCCTCGGTGGCGTTGCGGGTGAAGATGATCTCGTCGGTGGAGCGGGCGTTGAGGAACTGGCGCGTCGTCTCGCGCGCGCCCTCGAAGCCGTCCGTCGCCGCATTCGCCATGAAGTGCAGGCCGCGATGCACGTTGGCATAGGCCGTCTCCATCGCGCCCGACATGGCGTCGATCACCGCCCGCGGCTTCTGCGCCGAGGCGGCGTTGTCGAGATAGACCAGCGGCTTGCCGTAGACCTGCTGCGACAGGATCGGGAATTGCGCCCGGATCGCCTCGACGTCGTAGGGGGTCTGGAGGACGGGTGCGTTCATCTCGGGCTCTCGTGCAGGGGCGTGAGAGGGGCCGGCCCTTGGGCCGGCCCGATCGTTTCTTAGCCGCGGCGGGCGAGCCAGGCTTCGGTCTCGGCGATCATTGCGTCGCGGGCCCCCTCGTGGGTCACCGCCTCGATCGCCTCGCCGAGGAAGGCCTGGACCAGCAGGCTCTCGGCCTGGGGCCGCGGCAGGCCGCGGGCCATCAGGTAGAACAGCAGGTCCTCGTCCGGCGCGCCGCAGGTGGCGCCGTGGCCGCAGGCCACGTCGTCGGCGAAGATCTCCAGCTCCGGCTTGTTCATCATCTGCCCCTCGTCGGTGAGGAGGAGGCAGTCCGACTTCATCTTGCCGTCGGTCTTCTGGGCGATCTGCCGGACGATGATCTTGCCCTGGAACACGCCGGTGGCGTCGCCGTCGATGACTGTCTTGAACTGCTCGCGGCTGATGCCGCCGACCGCCGCGTGATCGGCGAGCAGCGTCGAGTCGGCGAGCTGGCCGTCGCGGATCATCGCGGCGCCGTTGACCGTGGCGGTCGCGTCGTCGCCGGCGAAGTGCAGGTAGAGCTGGTGGCGCGACAGCACCGCGCCGGTCACCACGTTGACGGTCTCGATGTGCGAGCCGGCGCCGAGGCGGGCCGAGACGGTCGAGAGCGCGATGGCGGCATCACCCTCGATGTTGAGCCGGCTGTGCAGCACGCGGGCGCGGTCGCCGACCACGACGTCGAGGACGTCGTTGGGCTGGTAGGCGATCCCGTCCGGGCCCTCGTGGCTCTCGAGCAGCGTCACCTCGGACTCATCCCCGGCCACGACCAGCACGCGGGTCGCGGTCGAGAACGGAGCCTCGCCGGTGCCGATGAAGCGCAGGTGCAGGGCGCGCTCGATCCTGGCGCCGGCCTCGACCTTGATCACCGCCCCGTCCGCCATGAAGGCGGCGTTGAGCTGGTAGATCGGGTTCTCGCGGGTCTGCTCGACCGGGGCGAGGTGGTCGAGGAGCGGATGACCCTCGGCCATGGCCTTCGCGAAGGTGACCACCTCCAGGCCCTCGGGCAGGCCGGACAGGTCGGAGAGCGCCGCGATCAGGTGGCCGTTGACGAAGGTCAGGCGTGCGGCCTCGATCCCGGCAAAGCCCCGGGCCGCCTTGACCGCATTGCGGGCAGTCTCGGGCTCGGGCGCCTCGGCCGGCGGGGCGGCCTCGCGCACAGCAGCGCGCAGGTCGGTGTACTTGAAGGCCTCGACGCGGCGATGCGGCAGGCCCGCCGCCTCGAAAT
This sequence comes from Methylobacterium sp. SyP6R, assembly GCF_019216885.1. Classification (NCBI taxonomy): domain Bacteria; kingdom Pseudomonadati; phylum Pseudomonadota; class Alphaproteobacteria; order Hyphomicrobiales; family Methylobacteriaceae; genus Methylobacterium; species Methylobacterium synurae. The sequence continues at coordinate 6,094,194 of NZ_JAAQRC020000001.1, forward strand.
AGCGGAACGCTTCCTCGCGGGCGATGGCCGCCCCGGGGAGCTTGAGCCGCTGGACCTCGAAGAGCTTCGACAGCCCGGTCTCGGCGGCGGTGCGGAGGGTCGTGACGTCGGCCATGGTCACGCGGCCTCGCTCGCCCGGTACTCGGCATAGCCCGAGGCCTCGAGCTCGAGGGCGAGCTCCTTAGCCCCGGACTTCACCACCCGGCCCTGCGCCATCACGTGCACGGTGTCGGGCACGATGTGGTTGAGGAGCCGCTGGTAGTGGGTGATCACCAGGAAGCTGCGGTTCTGGGCGCGCAGCGCATTCACGCCCTCCGAGACGATGCGGAGCGCATCGATGTCGAGGCCGGAATCGGTCTCGTCGAGGACGCAGAAGCGCGGCGACAGGAGCGCCATCTGGAGGATCTCCATGCGCTTCTTCTCGCCGCCGGAGAACCCGACATTGAGGGCGCGCTTGAGCATCTCGCGGTTGATCTCGAGCTTGTCGGCAGCCGCGAAGACCTGGCGCATGAAGTCGGGGGTGGTCAGCTCCTCCTCGCCGCGGGTCTTGCGCTGGGCGTTCATCGCCGCCTTGAGGAAGGTCATCGTGCCGACGCCCGGGATCTCCAGCGGGTACTGGAAGGCCAGGAAGATGCCGGCCGCCGCGCGGGCATCCGCTTCCATCTCCAGGATGTTCTCGCCGTCGAGCAGGATCTCGCCGTCGAGGACCTCGTAATCCTCCTTGCCGGCGATGACGTAGGACAGGGTCGACTTGCCGGAGCCGTTCGGCCCCATGATGGCGGCGACCTCGCCGTCGTTGACGGTCAGGCTCAGGCCGTTGAGGATGCGCTTGTCCTCGATGTTGACGACCAGGTTCTTGATTTCCAGCATGATAAGGTAGTCCTGACGGGAGCGGCCGACCGCGCGGCACCGCATCCGTTGCAATGAATTCGGGGCGTAAGAGGCTTCCGGCTCGTCGCCGGAAGCCTGGGAGCGATCAGCCCACCGAGCCTTCCAGGCTGATCGAGATCAGCTTCTGGGCCTCGACGGCGAATTCCATCGGCAGCTGCTGCAGCACGTCGCGGACGAAACCGTTGACGATGAGCGCGGTCGCCTCCTCCTCGGAGAGGCCGCGCTGCAGGCAGTAGAACTTCTGGTCCTCGGAGATCTTCGAGGTGGTGGCCTCGTGCTCGAACACGGCGGACGCGTTCTTCGACTCGATGTACGGCACGGTGTGCGCGCCGCACTGGTCGCCGATCAGCAGCGAGTCGCAATTGGTGAAGTTGCGCGCGCCCTTCGCCTTCTTGTGCGCCGAGACGAGGCCCCGGTAGGTGTTCTGCGACCGGCCGGCCGAGATGCCCTTCGAGATGATCCGGCTCGTCGTGTTCTTGCCGAGATGGATCATCTTGGTGCCGGAATCGACCTGCTGCATGCCGTTCGACACCGCGATCGAGTAGAACTCGCCGCGGGAATTGTCGCCGCGCAGGATGCAGGACGGGTACTTCCAGGTGATCGCCGAGCCGGTCTCGACCTGCGTCCACGAGATCTTCGAGTTCACGCCGCGGCAATCGCCGCGCTTGGTCACGAAGTTGTAGATGCCGCCGCGGCCTTCCGCATCGCCCGGGTACCAGTTCTGGACCGTCGAGTACTTGATCTCGGCGTCGTCCAGCGCCACGAGCTCGACCACCGCGGCGTGGAGCTGGTTGTCGTCGCGCTTCGGGGCGGTGCAGCCCTCGAGATACGAGACGTACGAGCCCTTGTCGGCGATGATCAGCGTGCGCTCGAACTGGCCGGTGTCACGCTCGTTGATGCGGAAGTAGGTCGACAGCTCCATCGGGCAGCGCACGCCCGGCGGGATGTAGACGAACGAGCCGTCGGAGAAGACCGCCGAGTTGAGCGTCGCGAAGTAGTTGTCGGTGACCGGCACAACCGAGCCGAGGTACTTCTTCACCAGCTCGGGGTGCTCGCGCACGGCCTCCGAGATCGGCATGAAGATGACGCCGGCCTTGGCGAGCTCGGCCTTGAAGGTGGTGGCGACCGAGACCGAATCGAACACCGCATCGACCGCGACGCGGCGCTCGGGGGCGATGCCCTCCAGCACCTCGACCTCGCGCAGCGGGATGCCGAGCTTCTCGTAGGTCTTCAGGATCTCGGGATCGATCTCGTCGAGCGACTGCGCCGCCTTGCGCTTCGGCGCGGCGTAATAGTACAGCTCGTCGTAGTTGATCTTGTCGTACTCGACCCGCGCCCAGTTCGGCTCCTTCATGGTGAGCCAGCGGCGATAGGCGTCGAGGCGCCATTCGAGCATCCACTCCGGCTCGTCCTTCTTGGCCGAGATGAAGCGGATCACGTCCTCGGAGAGGCCCTTCTCGGACTTCTCCATCTCGATCGTGGTCTCGAACCCGTATTTGTACTGATCGACATCGATGGCGCGGACGCGATCGACCGTCTCCTGCACTGCAGGCATACCCGTCTCCTACCGCTTACGGCTTCAAGGGCCGCGAGGTGATGACACGGCCGGATGCGAGGCACGCGCTCACGCGGCCCGCTCCCGGCGCTTATATAGGGACGAAACCAGCCGATCGAAGGCCGCGAGGAAGCTTTCCCCGTCCTCTTGCCGGCTGTTCCACCCCAAACTCACGCGCAGCGCCCCAGCGGACAGGGCGGAATCGACCCCCATCGCCGCGAGCACGCCGGAGCGCGACACCTTGCCCGAGGCGCAGGCCGCCCCGGACGAGACCGCCACCCCATCGAGGTCGAGGGCGATCAGGGCCGTCTCGGCCTTGAGCCCCGGCAGGGCGAAGCAAAGCGTGTTGGGCAGGCGCTCGGCCCCCGCCCCGAACACCACGGCATCGGGCGCGCGTGCCCGCACGCCCGCCTCGATCGCGTCGCGCAGGGAGGCGAGGCGGATCGCCTCGGCCGACATGGCTGCCAGCGCCAGTTCCGCGGCGATCCCGAACCCGACGATGCCCGGCACGTTCTCGGTCCCGGCCCGCAGGCGCCCCTCCTGCCCGCCGCCGCGGTGGAAGGCGGGCTCCAGGATCGCGCCCTCCCCGAGCACGATCGCACCAACGCCCTTCGGCGCACCGAGCTTGTGCCCCGACAGGGTCAGGGCGTCGGCAGCGAATATATTGCGCGCGATCGATATCCGTCCAGCGGTCTGGACCGCATCGCTGTGGAACAGGGCGCCGTGCTGGCATGCGAGTGCCGCAACCCTCGCCAGGGGCTGGACCACGCCGGTTTCGTTGTTGGCGGCCTGGACCGAGACCAGAGCGGTGACGCCCTCCGCGGCACACGCCGCCAATCGCGCCTCCAGGACGTCGAGGCGGATGACCCCGTCGGCATCGACCGGCAGGATCGCGGTCTCGTGCGCCGGGAAGCGGTGGCCTTGCAGGCAGCACGGATGTTCGGTCGCGCCGATCAGCAGCCGGGTCGGCGCCGGCACGCCGCGCCGGCATAAAGAGCCCGACAGGACCGCGTTCGCGGATTCGGTGCCGCCGCTGGTGAACACCACCTGCGACGGCTTCACCCCGGCGAGGGAAGCGACCTTGGCCCGCGCCGCCTCGATCGCCGAACGAGCCGCCCGCCCTTCGCGATGGACCGAGGACGGGTTGCCGGGCAGGTCGTGGAGCGCGCGCACGACCGCCTCCGCCACCTCGGGCCGCAGGGGCGAGGTGGCGTTGTGGTCGAGATAGGCGCGCGGGCGCTCCATGCGCTGAATTCCTTTGCCTTTCCCCCCGGGGGCCGTGCTAAGGCCCGCCCCGGATACACGTAATCAGATGGTGCGTGCTTGCCGGCGCGAGGCCGGGGACGACGGCACCCGGTTCTTTAGAATGATTCTAGTTCGCTAGAACCATTCTAAGGGTGCTTTTATGGGAGACCGACCCCGAGTCAAGCATCGGACTCGGGGTGCCCAGCCGTTCCCGCGCCGCATTCACGCAGCGTTGAAGCTCGAAAGAGGTCGTTCATGCCCGAGGTCATCTTCGCCGGTCCCGCCGGTCGGCTGGAGGGGCGCTACCAGGCGCCGAAGCAGAAGGGCGCCCCGATCGCCATCGTGCTGCATCCGCACCCGCAATTCGGCGGCACGATGAACAACCAGATCGTCTACAACCTGTTCTATACGTTCGCGAATCGCGGTTTCGCGGCCCTGCGCTTCAATTTCCGCGGCGTCGGCCGCAGCCAGGGCGCGTTCGACCACGGCGTCGGCGAGTTGTCGGATGCCGCCGCCGCCCTCGACTGGGTCCAGGCGATGAACCCCGAGGCCCGGGCCTGCTGGATCGCCGGCGTTTCGTTCGGCTCCTGGATCGGCATGCAGCTCCTGATGCGCCGCCCGGAGATCGAGGGCTTCATCTCGATCGCCGCGATGGCCAACCGCTACGATTTCAGCTTCCTCGCCCCCTGCCCGTCCTCGGGCCTGTTCGTGCACGGCTCCGAGGACCGGGTCGCGCCGGCCCGCGAGGTGATGCCGGTGATCGAGAAGGTGAAGACCCAGAAGGGCGTCATCATCGAGCACCAGATCGTCGACGGTGCCAACCACTTCTTCGACGGCAAGGTCGACGAGCTGACCCAGACGGTGGACACCTACCTCGACAAGCGGCTGGGCAAGCGCGACGAGGCGGCGTGAGGAAGAGGGCATCCCGGAGCCCGAAACCTCGGAGTCCATGATACTGCTTCGACACTCTTCGTCATCCCGGGCCCGGCGCAGCCGGGAACCCGGGACGACGAAGAGGATGTCAGGATCGTGGAGCAGGTCGGACCGGCTCAGTACGGCACGCGGTCGGCCTTGTCGTGGTACTTCTTCCAGACCTCGACGGCCTCGACCCGCATGATCTGGCGGGTCGGGATCGAGCGCTCGTCGACCGGCTTCTTCAGCTCGCCGTAGATCATGCTGTCGTCGAAGTCGCCGTAGCGCAGCGCATCCTCGTTGGTCGAGGCGTAATAGATCTCCTTGATGCCGGCCCAGTAGGCCGCCGCCATGCACATCGGGCACGGTTCGGCGCTGGTATAGAGCGTGGCGTCGCGGAGCTTGAAGCTGCCTTGCGCCTTGCAGGCCTTGCGGATCGCCTCCATCTCGCCGTGCCAGGTCGGGTCGTTCTCGGCGACGACGCGGTTCGCACCCTCGGCCAGGATTTGGCCGTCCTGCACGATCACGCAGCCGAACACCCCGCCGGCGCTCTCGACGAGCGAGGTCTTCTCCGACAATTCGATGGCACGGGCCATGAACGTCCTGTGGTCGTCCGTCATCGTGAAGTCCTTTCGCCTTTCGGGCGGGAGCGCTACGGCAGGAAGGTGAACAGGGCGATCTCGGCCGCGTACAGCCCCAGCATGACGCAGGCGCCGAGAAACTCAATCCGCCGTCGCGCTTGCGGCGCCGGGGTCAGCCACCAGCCGAGGGCGGCGGTGGCGAGCCCCATCAGCAGCCAGGAGACCAGGGCCACGCTGATCGCGTTGCCGATGAAGGTCGCGACCGCCACCGGCAGCCCGGCGGTGAGCGGGCTGAGGAAGCGGATCTCCAGCATCACCACCGGAAACAGCACGAGCAGCACCAGGGCCGTCTGCTTCCAGGCCGGCGGGGTCGCGCCGCCCTCCTCCGGGAACCAGCCGGCGAAGGGCGCGGCAAGGCGTCGGCTGGTCCAGGTCGCGACCGCCGGATCGGCCTGGCGGAGCAGCGCCCGGCGCTCGGGCGAGGCGAGCCAGGCATCGAGCTCGGCCGGCGTGGCGAAGCGCACCAGCGCCGTCCAGTAGGGGATTTGCGGCGGCAGCGGCGCCTGGACGAGGGTGCCGGCATAGCCGGGGAACCGCGCCTGCGCGGCCTGCGCCGCCTCGGCCCAGGCGCGGAACGCGGGCTCGCGCCCGGGTTCGACCCGGGTGGCGACCACCTCGGTCACGCAGGCGAGGTCGTGGACGTCGGGAGCCGCCTCGTCGTCGGCGGGATGATCGGGATCGAGGAGCGGCGCCAGGGCCGCCAGGTACTCCGCCCGGGCCGGGCCGTCGCGCCAGGCGCCAAGCGCCGCCGAATCGCGAAAGCGCTGGACCACGTGCCAGTCCGGCGCCTGGGGTGCGACCGGAACGATCTCCAGGCTGACGAAGCCCGGCGCCTCGCAGGCCGCCCGGGTCAGGGCGGCCTGCCATCGCGAAAAGTCGTCTTCGGCGCCGGAGCGGAGAGAGATCCGCGTCACGATCGCCGTCACGCCGGCGTGGCTGGGTAAGATCATCGGGAGATCGCGACCGACGGGAAGCGGCGGGACAATGCGCAGCGGCCTGTTACCGGTGCCCTAACGCCGAAGGTCCGGCTTATCCTGACAGGTTTGCGGTCACGTCCCACCGCCGAATGACACGGCGCCAGCCATCGTTGCTGCGATTCCTCGCCGAAACGTCTCACCCGGACGCGCCGCCGCCGCGCCCGGGTGAGACGGACCGCGTCAGCGCGGCGCCGCACCATCCGGGCGGTTCGACGGCATCCCGCCGGGAGCGTCCGGGTAGGCGGTGCTCGGCACCGGCCCGGGCTTTCCGACCGAGCTGCTCGGCACCGCCGTGCGGCTCGCATCCGCCGCCCCCGAGGGGCCGGGCGCCGCCGGGCACGGGCCGCCGGCCGGACAGGCGCCGTGATCGGTCGCGACCGATCGGCCGCCCCGCTCGGCCGCCGGCTGGCCGCCGGGGCTGTCGGGATAGGCCGCCGCCCCGCCCGGCTGGCGCGAGGGGGCGGCGGGGGTCGGTGAGCCTTGGGCGAGTGCGGGGCCCGCCGCGAGGGACGCGAGCAGGGCGAGGGCGAGGGCGCGCATCAGATGTCCCGCCTCTGCATCGCACCGGCGATGTGGTCGGCCTGGCGGAGCGCCAGGGCGACGATGGTCAGGGTCGGGTTGCAGGCCGCGCCGCTCGTGAACTGGCTGCCGTCGGAGACGAACAGGTTCTTCACGTCGTGGGTCTGGCCGAACTTGTTCAGCACCCCGTCCCGCGGCTTCGCGCTCATCCGGTTGGTGCCCATGTTGTGGGTGCTCGGATAGGGCGTGACCGGGTAGGTGACGGTGGCGCCGACCGCCTCGTAGATCGCCGCGCCCTGCTTGTAGGCGTGGTTGCGCATCGCGACGTCGTTGGGATGATCGTCGTAATGGACGCTTGCCACCGGCATCCCGTGCTTGTCCTTGACGGCGGGATCGAGGGTGATGCGGTTCGTCTCCTGCGGCATGTCCTCGCCGACGAGCCACATCCCGGCCATGCGCGGATATTGCTCCATGGCGCTGGTGAAGGAGCGGCCCCAGGCACCGGGATTGAGGAAGGCGGCCATGAACGGCACGCCGAGCGAGACCGTCTCCATCTCGTAGCCGCCGGAGAAGCCGCGCTTGGGGTCGTGATGCGCCTCGTCGCGGATGATGCCCGCCATGGTGGTGCCGCGATACATGTGCACCGACTTCTCGAACACGCCGTAGACGCTGCCGGTCATGTGCCGCATGTAGTTGCGGCCGACCTGGCCCGAGGAATTGGCGAGCCCGTCCGGGAACATGCTGGAGGCGCTGTTGAGGAGGAGCCGCGGGCTCTCGATCGAGTTGCCGGCCACCGCGACGATGCGGGCCTTCTGGCGCTGGAGCTTGCCGTCGGCATCGGCATAGACCACGCCGGTCACCTTGCCGGAGGCGTCGTGCTCGATGCGGAGCGCCATGCAGTTCGGGCGCACCTCCAGGTTGCCGGTCTCCTCGCCGCGGGGGATCTCGGCGATCAGGGTCGACCATTTCGCCCCCGACTTGCAGCCCTGGAAGCAGAAGCCGATCTGCTGGCAGGAGCCGCGGTCGTGGCGCTCCTCGCTGTTGATCGCCATCCTGCCGGTATGGACCTCCTTGTAGCCGACGCGGCGGGCGCCGGCCTCCATCACCTTGAAGTTGTTGTTGCCCGGCAGGCCCGGGATGTTGTTGGTGCGGGTCACCCCCATCCGGTCCTCGGCCTTGGTGTACCAGGGATCGAGCTCGGCCCGGGTGATCGGCCAGTCGAGGAGGTTGGCGCCGGGCAGCGCGCCGTAATGGTCGCGGATGCGGAATTCGTGCTCCTCGAAGCGCAACGAGGCGCCGGCCCAGTGCACGGTGGAACCGCCCACCGCCTTGACGATCCAGGCCGGCAGGTTGGGGAAGTCCCGCGCCACCCGCCACGAACCCGAGGTGGTGCGCATGTCGGTCCAGGCGAGCTGGGCGAAGCTCGCCCATTCGTCGTTGACGAAATCCTCCATGTTGTGGCGGGCGCCGGCCTCGAGGATGACGCAGCGGATGCCCTTCAATGCCAGCTCGGTGCCGAGCGTGCCGCCGCCGGCGCCCGAGCCGACGATGACGACGAGCCCGTCGTCGTTCAGGTCGAATGTGGCCATGGTTTCCTCCGGGTCCGCGCGGCCGGTCGCGGCCGGTCCGGCGCGGCTGTTCATTGATTGTTCTTTGGTGGACGGTCGGCGTGAGTGCGTGTGCCGGCGGCTAGACCTTCGGCAGCCAGTCGATGTCGTTGAAGCCGCGGTTGATGTAGCCGCCCTTGTCGGCGGACGACCCCTCGTAGCCGAATTTCGGCCAGATCTCCGGCTGGTTGTAGAGCGAGACGACGAGGTCCGAGCGGATCTTCTTGAAGAAGTCCGTGTGGCTGATGCCCTCCAGCACCGCGACCCGGTCGGCCTCCCAGCCGATCTGGGCGTAAGCGACCTTGTGGCGGGCCTGCGCGTCCTCGTCGAGGCGGCGCACCCCGGAGGTCAGCAGCGTCTTCACCGACGGGTCGGCGGCGGCCTTGCCGTCCCAGGGCTTGATCGCCGTGATGTAATAGACGTCGCCGAGGAAGTCGTGCGGGTAGATGTCCCGCGCCATCTTCACCAGGGTCTTCAGCTCGGCCGGCGACAGGGCGGCGCCGTTCTCGGCCCAGGCTTCCGAGACCTGGAGCCCGGCGGCGCTGGCGAGGGCGGCGGCCGGCGCCGCGGCGGCGGCGCTCTGCAGGAAGCCGCGGCGGCTGAACCGCACGCGCGGATCGACTTCTCTCATGGGCTTGTCTCCTCTGATGTCGTTTTTTATGCCGTGCACGTGTCGGCCGGCGCGGGGCGCGTCTGTCGCGCGCTCCCGCACCCGCCGGGGATGTCAGCGGAAGCGGCCGCCCTTCTGGATCACCTCGATCTTGTAGCCGTCCGGATCGGTAGCGAAGAAGAAGCGGGCGAGCGTCTTGCCCTGGTGCTGGAAGTCCTTGACCGGGGTGGCGGGCAGGCCTTCCTGCGTGAAGCGGGCATGCTCGGCATCGACGTCGTCCACCACCACCGCGAGGTGGCCGTAGCCGTTGCCGAGATCGTAGGGCTCGGTGCGGTCGAAGTTGACCGTCAGTTCCAGCTCGAACGGCGACGAGGGATGGCGCAGGTAGACGAGCGCGAACCCGTCGAAGCCGACGCGCTCGGCGAGTTCGAGGCCGAAGGCGCGGGCGTAGTAGGCGCGGGAGCGCTCCTCGTCGAGGACGCGGATCATCGAGTGGACGGGCTTGGCCATCGGCAGCAGGAACCTCGTTTCGCGTAAGCCACCGCTCGGGTGTCGCTGTTGAGAATAGCTCCAGGGACGGAGCCGGGGTGGTAGCGGGCTGTGACGCGGGCGGGCCGATCGGGGCGTCCGCCCGCGCCCTCCCGCAAGCGACGGCGCACGATGAGCGTCGGCCCGCCACGGAGACCGGCCAGTTCTTGTTCCGCTCCGCCGCGTGCGCGAGGACACATCGCAACGGCCTTCGCCCACCTATCTTCCGATCATCGCAACGGAAGCAGCCACCAACCCGGACCTGCACTGCGAATAAGGAGCCTGAATACCAGATGAAGACCCGTATCGCCGCCGTCGTCACCGCGATTGTCCTTGGCGCCGCTCCGATCTCGTCCGCCATGGCATTCGGCCCCACCTCTCCCGCCACCCCGTTCGGCCCTCGCGACGTCGAGACCACCGGCTCGATCGGCTCCGCCAATACCAGCGTGCCGTTCTACGGCGCCTGCCCGATGAGTTCGGCCTCGGAGGGCAACGCCAACCAGCAGAACTTCCCGGTCAAGCAATACGGCCAGACCGCGGGCGGGCACCGCTGCTGATCCGACAGGAGACGGGACATGAGTGACATGAAGCTTCTGCGCGCCGTTTCCTACGGCATGATCGGTGTTCTGGCCGGGGGCCTCGCCATGACGGTATTCGGCACCGCCAGCGCCCTGATCAACATGTAATCCGCCGAAGGGCCGCTCCTCGGGGGCGGCCCTTCTCGCATGAGCCGGAAGCGCGGGGTTTTTCCCGCGCCCCCGCCGGAACCGCAGAGCTTCGGTTCGCTTTGCCCCTGCAAACCCTCGCAGGAGACAGCCATGCCCCCGCTCGCCCGCCTGCTTTCCGCCTTTCTGATCCTGGCCGCGAGCGCCGCCCCGGCCCTCGCGATCTCGGACCGGCGCGACCAGCCGACCCAGGCCGACATCCCCGACGGCAAGGGCGGCGACGCGTCGGGAATCGCCCCTCCGCAGGCGATCAAGCCCGAGACCAAGGTGATGCCCGGCGACACGGGCCTGAGCGGCAGCACCCGCGCGCGCACCAATCCCCTCGACCAGCTCGAGCCCAAGGACCGGCGTGCCACCGGCGGCGGCGACGGGGCCGGCGACCGACGCTGAGGCAACTCCTTGCCGGCCACCAGGGTTAACCCCCGCGCAACGCACGCGAGGGGAGTCGCCCATGGGTCTGCTCGATCAGGTCATCGGTTCGGTGCTCGGCAACGTCCTCGGAGGCGGGGGCCGGCATGAGGAAGGCCGCGAGGGCGGCTCCGGGGCGATGTCGCCCCTGGTCAAGGCGCTGCTGATGCTGCTCGCCGCCAAGGCGATGCAGGGCGGTTTCGGCGACATCTTCGGCGGCGGCCGCCGGCCGGTGCCGCAGGGCGGGCCCGACGACGGCGACGCCCCGGATCCGCACGGCTACGGTGCGCCGGACCCGCGCGACGACGCGCCCCGCGGCCGGCGCGGCGAGGATCCGGACAATCCCTATTCCGACCTTGCCGGGATGCTCGACGGCCCCGGCGGCGGGACCCAGGCGCCCTCCCCCGGCAGCGGGGGCATGCAGAACCCGTTCGACCAGGGCGCCGGGCCGTATTCCCGCCTCGACCGGGAGCAGCCGGAGGATGCCGCCGGCGGTCTCGACCAGCTCATCGACCGCTTCCGCCGCGGCGGCCTCGGCGAGATGATCGAATCGTGGATCGGCCCGGGCCACAACCGGCCGATCCAGCCGCAGCAGCTCGCCCAGGCGCTCGGCCCCGACACGGTCGAGACCCTGAGCCGACAGACCGGAATGGGCCGGGACGACCTGCTGGCACAGCTCGCCCAGGTGCTGCCGGGCGTGATCGACGGGTTGACGCCGCAGGGCCGGCGTCCGAACCACGACGAGATGCGCGGCTGGTGATTCGTCACGGCGCCCCCGGGCGCCGTTTCGCGCGAAGGGTGACGCCGATGGCCTACGAGCTCCATTACTGGCCGATGATCCAGGGCCGGGGCGAGTTCGTCCGTCTCGCCCTGGAGGAGGCCGGCGCGCCTTACGTCGATGTCGCCCGCGAGGACGGCATCGACGGCCTGATGGCCGGGCTCGACGCGCCGCCCCGCCCGCCCTTCGCCCCACCCTACCTGCGCGACGGCGATCTGGTGATCGGCCAGACCGCCGCGATCCTGCTCCATCTCGGACCGCGCCTCGGCCTCGTCGGGGAGCGCGAGGCCGACCGGATCTGGACCCACCAGATCCAGCTCACTATCGCCGATGCGGTGGCCGAGGCCCATGACAGCCACCACCCGATCGCCTCCGCCCTGTACTACGAGGAGCAGACGGAAGAGGCCGCACGCCGGGCCGCGGATTTTCGCGAGAGCCGGATCCCGAAATTCCTGCACTGGTTCGAGCGGGTGCTGGCGACGAACACCGTCGGTCCGCGCCACCTCGTCGGCGAAAGCCTCAGCTACGCCGACCTCTCGCTGTTCCAGCTGGTGGAGGGCCTGGCCTACGCCTTCCCGCGGGCGACCGAGCGGGCGCTCGGGTTCACGCCGAAGGTCGTCGCCCTGCACCGGCTCGTGGCCCGCCGGCCGCGCATCGCCGCCTATCTCGCGAGCGACCGGCGCGTACCCTTCAGCGAGGACGGGATTTTCCGCCGCTACCCGGAACTCGACGCCTGACGCAGCAGCACCGGAAGGGCCGAGACCGGTCCGCCCGGGGCACCATTCGCGAATCAGTTCGGCCCGGACATCCTCCCACCGGCCTCCCTCCGGGCGATCGGCATGGGGGCCACGCGCGATGCCGCAACGGAATGTCGAAACGTTGCGGATGCGCAACAGGCTCACGGGGCGGCAGGCTTTTTCCTAAACCGTTGATTTCACGCGCCTCCCAAGACGCACGTTGCCGTGGCGCAACGGAGTGTGGCCTCAGATGGACAGCCGGGGGGCGTCCTTAACAAAAAATTAACCATTTCGGCGCGAAAGTCCGTTAACCAAATCGTTAACCAAACCGCGCCTCGACGCGCATGCCGGCCGACAACGCAAGTCCACTGCGAAGTTCCGGTAATTTTCGACAATCAAGAACCAAGCAACCCCGCTGCCTTCTCAGGCAACGGAACAGAAGAACTCGTCAAAAAATCTTGGGGGCTGGCGTGTACATCGTCGTCGACGAGCGGGAAAGCGTGGCTGCACACTACGTGGAAGGCTTCGGCGTGGAGGGCGTGGCGGCCCGGGGGCTGGACGTGCGGGACGTCCAGACCTGGATCGACGCCACGCCGGCCCAGGACCTCGCGGCGGTCCAGGGCTTCGTCATCGGCGATTGCGCCGACCGGGCGACCTTCACCGGCCTGCTGCGCAGCCTGTCCGGTGCGCCGATCATCGCGCTGAACGAGACCCGCTCCCTGGAGCAGACCCTCGCGCTGTTCACCGCCGGCATCGACGACGTGGTGCGCAAGCCGGTCCATGTCCGCGAGATCATCGCCCGAGCCGGGGCGATCCGCCGCCGGACCAACCGCAGCGAGGCAAAGCCCGCGAGCACCCCGGACAAGAGCGGCCGCCTGACCGTCCATACCGACGGGCGCGATCCGGAGATCGACGGCCAGAGCCTGCTGCTGCCCCGGCGCGAGCGCGACATCCTGGATTATCTCGCCCGCAACCGCGGCCGGCCGGTGACCAAGGGCCAGATCTTCAAGGCGGTCTACGGCGACCTCGACGCGGCCGTCGACGAGAGCGTCGTCGAGGGCCACATCAGCAAGCTGCGCAAGAAGCTGCGGATGCGGCTGGGCTACGACCCGATCGAGGCCAAGCGTCTGGCCGGCTACACCTTCGTCGGCTGATCCCCTCTCTCCTTTCAGCGACCGGAATGCAACGAAGCCCCGGGCGGTCGACCGCCCGGGGCTTCGTCGTCATCGGAGTGACCGCCGCCGGGAGGGCGGCGGTCGGTCATCTTAGCGGAAGAGCGAGAGGACGTTCTGGCTCGCCGAGTTGGCGATCGAGAGCGCCTGCACCGCCAGCTGCTGCTGCGTCTGCAGCGCCTTCAGCTTGGTCGACTCCTCCTCCACGTCCGCATCCACCAGGATGCCGATCGTGCGGTCGTTGGCCTTCATCAGCGTGTCGACGAAGGTCTTCTGGCCGTCGATCTGCGTCTTGTTGGCACCCAGCTTCGTACCCGCATCCGTCACCTTGCCGATCGCCTTGTCGACCGCCGAGATGATCGCCTGCAGGTCCGCGTCGCCGTTGGTGCCCACCAGCTTCGAGATGTCGAGGTTGGCGATCGAGTACGAGCCGCCGCCGAATTGCGGGTTGTAGGTCCCCGCGGCCGTGTCGAGGATGCCCTGCGCCTGCGTCGTCCCGGCATTCGTGCCCGAGGCGCTGCGCACCACCACCGTGCCGGCCGCAACGTTGTTGAACGTCGTCGCGGTGAAGCCGAAGGCCGCCACGTCGGCGCCGCCCGTCGCGATCGTCTTGGTGTTGTCGGAGTTCGACAGCGTGATCTTGCCGTTCGAGAACGACGCGGTCACCGTGCTGGCCGTCGCCGCGGCGAGCTTGGTGTTCATGATCGCAACCAGGTCGGCGCCGTTCACCGCGGTGTTGCTCGCCGAGGTCGCCGAGGCGCCCAGGGCGGTGAAGTCCGCCGCCACCAGGGTCAGGGTCTTGGGCGTGGCGCCGTCGTTGATCGTGATCACCTTCGAGCCCGTCGACAGGTCGAGGGTGGTGATCGCGGTGCCGGTCGCCACGGCCGACTGCGCGCCCGTCGTGACGGTGCCGAGGCCGATATCGAGCACCCGCTTGCCGCCCGCGGACGGGTTGGCGAGCTGGACGTTCAGGGTCGAGGCTGCACCGGTGCCGGTGGTGGTGAAGTTGAGCCGGCCCGACGAGTCGAGGCCCGCCGTGACCTTGCCGGCGAGACTGCCGTTGGCGGCGATCTGGTTGTTGAGGGCGTTGAGGAACTCGCTGGTGGTGACCTTGGACAGGTTCTGGGCGGCCGACTGCATGTTGCCGGCGTTGAGGGTCAGCGTGCCGGCGACGCCGCCGACCGTCACGGTCAGCGAGACCTCGTTCGGGCCCGAGAAGTCCGCCGTACCGGTGCCCGAGCCGAAACCGGCGGTGCCGGTCAGCGAGGTCGAGCCGACGATCTGGGCATTGGTGGCGGCGGTGTTCACGCTGGTCGAGTTGACGTCGTAGAGCTTGATGCTCTGCACGTTCACGGCGATCTGCGAGAAGGTGATGGTCCCGCTGGCGGTGCGCGAGAAACCGCCGACCACGTTCTGGGTCGCCAGGTAGGCGCTGTTGCTGGCCGAGGAATTGACCGAGAGCCAGTTCTGGCCGCTCGAGTTCGAGGAATCGGCGGTCGCCTTCATCTTCGACTGGATGGCGGCGATCTCGGTCTGCACCTTCGAGCGGTCGACGCCCGGGGTCATCGCGGTCTGCAGCTTGGCCCGCATGTTCTGCAGGTCGGAGATGATGCTGTTGAGGCCGTTATAGGCGGTGTCGACCGACGAGGAGCCGAGGCCGAGCGAGTCCTTGACCGCGCCGAGCGAGGCGTTGTCGGTGCGCACCGTGGTGGCGATCGACCAATAGGCGGCGTTGTCGGAGGCGGCCGAGACGCGCTGGCCGGTCGAGACCCGGTTGCTGGTCGTGTCGAGGTTCTGGTTGATGTTCTTGAGGGTGGTCAGCGCCGTCATCGCGGCGTTGTTGGTCAGCAGGCTGGTCACGGCTGGTCGTCCTGATCTACACGTTACTGGCTAGGGCGATCGTGATCCGGGCTCGCACCGGTACAGCAGAACGGCCTCATGCCGTCGGGACGACCGAGCGGAGGCGCGCTGGATTGCCCAGCCCGCGGCCGATCCGGTCGGTCTCTCTTGATCCCCCCGGGACGACGGCATCGCCGTCCAGGGCTCGCTCAAGCCCGACTCGCTGCGCGTTAGACATCCGGACTCTCACCGGGGTCAGCGGTTCGACATCATGTCTCTGGGCTCGTCGGAGCCCATCCGCTGCACCTGCCTCGCCGGGGGAGCAGCCTCGCTGCCGCCCCGTCGATGAAGCCAATCTGCACCCAGAAGGTTATTCGACGATTAAGCTTAAGAGCGCAGATCGGAAAGGCGTCGGTTTTTACCGAACCCGCGCCGGTCGATTGTCAAGATCTCGTTAACCATAGATTTTCATTAACCACAAGACGACGATGAGCAAAAGAAAAAGGCCACGTCCCTGAGGACGTGGCCTTGTATCGTCGCGCCGGTCGGCGGACCGCTCGGCGGTCCGCCACCCTCCGCCGCTTAGCGGAAGAGCGAGAGGACGTTCTGGCTCGCCGAGTTGGCGATCGAGAGCGCCTGCACCGCCAGCTGCTGCTGCGTCTGCAGCGCCTTCAGCTTGGTCGACTCCTCCTCCACGTCCGCATCCACCAGGATGCCGATGGTGCGGTCGTTGGCCTTCATCAGCGTGTCGACGAAGGTCTTCTGGCCGTCGATCTGCGTCTTGTTGGCACCCAGCTTCGTGCCCGCATCCGTCACCTTGCCGATCGCCTTGTCGACCGCCGAGATGATCGCCTGCAGGTCCGCGTCGCCGTTGGTGCCCACCAGCTGCGAGATGTCGAGGTTGGCGATCGAGTACGAGCCGCCGCCGAACTGCGCGTTGTAGGTCCCCGCCGTCGTGTCGAGGATGCCCTGCGCCTGCGTCGTCCCGGCATTCGTGCCCGAGGCGCTGCGCACCACCACCGTGCCGCCCGCAACGTTGTTGAACGTCGTCGCGGTGAAGCCGAAGGCCGCCACGTCGGCGCCGCCCGTCGCGATCGTCTTGGTGTTGTCGGAGTTCGACAGCGTGATCTTGCCGTTCGAGAACGACGCGGTCACCGTGCTGGCCGTCGCCGCGGCGAGCTTGGTGTTCATGATCGCAACCAGGTCGGCGCCGTTCACCGCGGTGTTGCTCGCCGAGGTCGCCGAGGCGCCCAGGGCGGTGAAGTCCGCCGCCACCAGGGTCAGGGTCTTGGGCGTGGCGCCGTCGTTGATCGTGATCACCTTCGAGCCCGTCGACAGGTCGAGGGTGGTGATCGCGGTGCCGGTCGCCACGGCCGACTGCGCGCCCGTCGTGACGGTGCCGAGGCCGATATCGAGCACCCGCTTGCCGCCCGCGGACGGGTTGGCGAGCTGGACGTTCAGGGTCGAGGCTGCACCGGTGCCGGTGGTGGTGAAGTTGAGCCGGCCCGACGAGTCGAGGCCCGCCGTGACCTTGCCGGCGAGACTGCCGTTGGCGGCGATCTGGTTGTTGAGGGCGTTGAGGAACTCGCTGGTGGTGACCTTGGACAGGTTCTGGGCGGCCGACTGCATGTTGCCGGCGTTGAGGGTCAGCGTGCCGGCGACGCCGCCGACCGTCACGGTCAGCGAGACCTCGTTCGGGCCCGAGAAGTCCGCCGTGCCGGCGCCCGAGCCGAAGCCGGTCGTGCCGGTCAGAGAGGTGGCGGCGAGAACCTGGGCGTTGGTGGCGGCGGTGCTGACGCTGGTCGAGTTGACGTCGTAGAGCTTGATGCTCTGCACGTTCACGGCGATCTGCGAGAAGGTGATGCTGCCGCTGGCGGTGCGCGAGAAACCGCCGACCACGTTCTGGGTCGCCAGGTAGGCGCTGTTGCTGGCCGAGGAATTGACCGAGAGCCAGTTCTGGCCGCTGGCGTTCGAGGAATCGGCAGTGGCCTTCATCTTCGACTGGATCGCCGAGATCTCGACCTGCACCTTCGAGCGGTCGACGCCCGGGGTCATCGCGGTCTGCAGCTTGGCCCGCATGTTCTGCAGGTCGGTGATGATGCTGTTGAGGCCGTTATAGGCGGTGTCGACCGACGAGGAGCCGAGGCCGAGCGAGTCCTTGACCGCGCCGAGCGAGGCGTTGTCGGTGCGAACCGTGGTGGCGATCGACCAGTAGGCGGCGTTGTCGGAGGCGGCCGAGACGCGCTGGCCGGTCGAGACCCGGTTGCTGGTCGTGTCGAGGTTCTGGTTGATGTTCTTGAGGGTGGTCAGCGCCGTCATCGCGGCGTTGTTGGTGAGCAGGCTGGTCACGGCGAGGGATTCCGGTTTTTGAGCGTGGCGGGAATGTGCAAGGTTCCGGGCTCACACCGGTGCAGCGGAACGGCTTCATGCCATCGGACGCGAGGGGTCCGACCGACTGCGCTTCGACACATCCGGATTCTCACCGGGGGCTGCGGCTCGACATCATGTCTTGGGCTCGGGGAAGCCCATCCGCTGCACCTGCCGGGCGGCCCTGCTGGGGCGCCGCCGACAGATGCACTATCGGGGGGGCCCCCTTAGCAAGCGATTAAGCCCTCGGTAATACCCGCTATCCACACCCCGGCCGCCCGGCAGGAATGTCCCCGGGAGGCCGGCAGGAATTGCCTTTCGGACAGGCCCGGGCAAGGCAGCGCGGCTATTCCGGCTCGCATGAGCGGACATCCCGGGCCCACCCCGCGCGGCGGCAAGGCCGAGACGACACCGACGCGCATCGTCCTCAAGAAGGGCGGCACGTTCTTCCTCAACGGCGCCCTGATCCGGGCGCACGATGCCTTCGGCGCGGAGATCCACCTCGCCGAAGCCCTGCTGCTGCCGAGCCAGATCCTGTCGGCGGAGGCGGCGCGGACGCCGCTGCAGCGGCTCTATTACTGCGTGCAGCAGGCCCTGATCGAGCCTGAGGCGGCCGCGACCTGGCGGGAGGCGTTCACGGCGGGCCTGCCGCCGGTGCTCGACCCTCACTCCACGGTCGGGCCGGTCCAGCGGGACAGCCTGGAGCGGGTCGCCGCCCTCGTCGAGGCCGGGCGCCTGATCGAGGCCCTGGCGGCCCTGCGCCGGGCGATCAAGGCCGGGCCGGCGACCTGACTCGGGCGGTCCGGGGCTGAAAAAGCCCCGCGCAAGCCACCGGTCTTACATCCCTGGAGAGCTTCACGATCGCGCGGCGATCGCGAAGCTTCTCTAGATCCTTGATTTTGCCGCATTTTCTACGCCGAGCCGGTATCCACCTCGTCGGAAAATGCTCTAGCCCATCAAGACGGAGCATTGCGGGATATGGGAATCCTCGTCGGCCTTCTCATCGCCATCGGCTGCATGCTCGGCGGCTTCGTGGCCATGGGCGGCCACCTGATCGTGATCTGGCAGCCCTGGGAGTTCGTCATCATCGGCGGCATGGCGGCCGGCACCTTCGTGATCGCCAACCCGATGAAGACCGTGGTCGATTCCGGCAAGGCGACCATGGAGGCGTTCAGCGGCAAGGGGCCGAAGCGCAAGGACTTCCTGTCGCTGCTCGGCCTGATCCACGCCCTCCTGCGCGAGATCAAGACCAAGCCGCGCAACGAGGTCGAGACCCATTTCGACGATCCGGCGAATTCCGAGATTTTCAAGAACTACCCGGACGTGACCAAGGACCAGGGCCTGGTCCTGTTCATCTGCGACTATTGCCGGCTGATCCTGATCGGCGGCGCCCGCTCGCATGAGATCGAGGCGCTGATGGAGGAGGAGATCGGCACGCACAAGAAGTACGCGCTCAAGCCTTACAACGCGATCAACACGGTGGCGGAGGCGCTGCCGGCGCTCGGGATCGTCGCGGCGGTGCTCGGCATCGTGAAGGCGATGGGTGCGCTCGACCAGTCGCCGCAGATCCTCGGCGGCCTGATCGGCGCAGCCCTCGTCGGCACCTTCTTCGGGGTGTTCGCCTCCTACGGCGTGCTGGCGCCGCTCGCCATCAAGGTGAAGGGCGTGCGCGAGAAGCAGTGCTCGGTCTACACCATCGTGAAGCAGAGCCTGATCGCCTACATGAACGGCGCCCTGCCGCAGGTGGCGATCGAGCACGGCCGCAAGGGTATCGCCGCCGCCGACCGTCCGACCATCGACGAGGTCGAGGCCGCGACCGTGCCGGGCGCCCAGAACCGCGAAGCGGCCTGAGAGCCGGGACACGCGAGCCATGACCAGCCTCTCCGACCAGACGATCCTCAAGAACCCCGCCGACATCCGCGCCCGCATCCAGGAGGCCGCCGGCCTCTCCCTGGACCGGCTGCCGATGCTGCAGCTCATCTTCGACCGCCTGGCCACCGCCTGCGGCGACGGCCTCAAGCACCTCGCCGCCTCGTCGATCCTCTACTCGCTCAACGGCGTCGAGACCGGGCGCTTCGGCGAGTTCCTCGACGCCTACGACGCGAAGGCGGTGGTGGGCATCTTCCAGGCCCCGGCCTGGGACGGCCACATCCTGGTCGGCCTCGACCGCGACTTCGTCTTCACCATGGTCGAGGTGCTGTTCGGCGCCGACGGCACGGAGCAGCCGGTCGACGACGAGCGCGCCTTCTCGGCGATCGAGCTGCGCATCGCCCAGATCGTGCTTGAGCAGGTCGGCCGGGCGCTCGAAGCCTCGTTCGGCCTCGTCTCGAAGACCGCGTTCACCCTGGAGCGCACCGAGACCCGGATGGAATTCGCGGTGATCGGCCGGCGCACCAACAAGGCGATCCAGGCCAAGTTCAACCTCCAGGCGTTGAGCCGCGGCGGCGAGATGTTCATCATCATCCCGCAGACGGTGCTCAACCCGCTGCGCCCGAGCCTTGCCAAGGTGCTGACCGGCGAGACCAGCACCCGCCGCGACCCGCGCTGGACGAGCCAGATCGCCGCCGAGGTGCAGAAGACCACGGTGCACCTGCGCGCCGTGCTGGAGGAGCGCCACCTGAGCCTCGGCGAGATCGCCGGGCTGAAGGTCGGCCAGGTGATCGCCCTCGACGCCACGCCGGCGACGCGCATCAAGCTCGAGGGTAACGACAAGCCGCTGTTCTGGTGCCATGCCGGGCAGTCGCAGGGGGCCTACGTCCTTCGGATCGACGAGGCCATCCAGGACAAGGAAGGGGCGGAGCATGGTCTCGCTGGTTGACGGAGTGCTGCTCGCCGCCCTGGTGGGCACCAATGCCTGCGTGCTGCCGCTCTACCTGAAGCTCAAGCGCCTCGACCGCGCCCAGGCCGAGTACGGCCGGGCGGTCGCGGCCTCCGGCCATGCGCTGGCGAGCGCCGGCGAGGCGGTCCGGAGCTTTGCCGGCGAGGGCCGGGAGATCCTCGAGGCGCTGGGCGCCAAGATCGAGGAGGCGAAGGCGACGCTCGACGCCCTGGAGGCCAGCCGGCGCGCGGCGGCGCCGGAGAGGACGGCGGCCGAGCGCGGGCGCTGAGGGCCGAGCCTCGTCCGACGACACGGTCGGCCGGATCGAGCGCCCGACGCCGCCTCCCCCGATGGCACCGCCATCGGGCGCAGCCGCCCGCGCGTCGATTTCGCCGCATCGCTTGAACCAAACGGTATGATTTTCGTCGGATCGTAGAGGTCCCGCTGCGTTCCCTGCGGGCCGCGGCGGGGCGGGACGGCGCCCGGCCCGGGCGGCCGGGCACGGCGCATGTCCCGGCCTCGGCGAGGAGAGGCCGGCATCGCCGCAAGCCTCGGATCAGCTTGGGGCTTTAGGACTGTCAGCAACACGTCGAGACCCGCACGCGAGCCCGCGATGAGCACCAGCCCCTTCCCCGATGCCGGCGCCAGCCCCGCCTTCCCGAGCCAGGGATCCCAACCCGGGTCGGCCGAGGACGGGCGCAACCTCGATTCGATCCTGCGCATCCCGGTCCTGGTGCAGGTGGTGCTCGGCTCGGCCACCATGCCGGTCGCCAACCTGATGAAGCTCGGCCGCGGCGCGATCGTCTCCCTCGACCACCGGGTCGGCGAGCCGGTCGACGTGATGGTCAACGGCCGGGTGATCGCCCGGGGCGAGATCGTCATCGTCGAGGAGGAGAATTCCCGCTTCGGCGTCTCGCTGACCGAGGTGGTCGGCCCGGCCGACGCCGCACAGAACGGCTGATCGCGTGAACTTTGCGGCGTCCCCCCCGGCCCTGCGCAGCGGCTCCCGCCAGCTCGCGCCCGTCGACCAGGTCGCGACCTTGCTCCTGGCCATGGGCAAGCCCGCGGCCGGGCGCCTGCTGAAGTACTTCGAGCCGGACGAGATCAAGCGGATCACCCACTCGGCCTCGCGGCTCGGTGCGGTGAGCCCCGACCTGCTCGACACCGTGGTCGAGAGCTTCGCCGAGGAATTCGCCAGCGGCTCGAGCCTCGTCGGCACGGTGTCGGAGGTCGAGAAGCTCCTGACCGGCCTGCTCCCGGCCGACCAGGTCGCCGACATCCTGGCCGACCTGCGCGGCAACGCCAACCGATCGGTCTGGGAGCGGATGGCGACGGTGTCGGAGACCTCGCTCGCGAGCTACCTCGTCAAGGAGCACCCGCAGACCGCGGCCCTGATCCTGTCGAAGGTCAAGCCGGCCATCGCCGCCAAGGTGATGGGGCACCTGCCGCTGCCGGTGCGCAACACCGTGATGCGGCGGATGCTGAGCTTCAAGCCGGTGACCGACGACGTGATGCAGGCGGTCGAGCGCGCCCTGCACGAGGACTTCCTGATCAACGGCTCGCGCAATTCCGGCGCCGACACCCACGCCAAGATGGCCGACATCATCAACAAGATGGATCGCCAGCAGATGGACGAGGCACTGACCAGCCTGTCCGATACGCTGCCGAAATCGGTCGAGATCCTCAAGGGCCTGCTCTTCACCTTCGACGACATCGTCAAGCTGGCGCCGCGCGCGCGCACCACCCTGTTCGACGCGGTGCCCAACGACCGCCTGGTGCTGGCCCTCAAGGGCACCGATGCCGAGTTCCGCACCGTGGTGCTGAGCGCGCTGTCGGCCCGCGTCCGCCGGATGGTCGAGCACGAGCTGAACGGCGGCGAGCCGGCCGCCCAGCGCGACGTGATGGAGGCGCGCCGCAGCATCACCGACCTCGCCATGGACATGGCGGGCCGCGGCGAGATCGAGATCAACCCGGGAGGCGAGGATGAAGCCCTCATCCGCTGAGCGGCGCACGATGACCGGGGCGATGTCGGGCCGGCGGTTCGTCGCTCCCGCCGGGGCGGGGCCCGCGCTCCGCGCGGCGTCGCATGTCTGACGAGACCGACCAGGAGAGCAAGACCGAGGCCGCCACCGAGCGGAAGGTGCGCGACGCGATCGAGAAGGGCGACGTGCCGTTCTCCCGCGAGGCCCCGGTCTTCGCCTCGATCCTCGGCCTCCTGGTCTGCCTGAGCCTGGTGGTGCGGGGGCAGGCGGCAGAGCTCGCCCGGGACCTCTCCTCGTTCCTCGACCATCCGGGGGGCTTCTCCCTGGCCTCGGCCGAGGACGCGCTGACCCTGATGCAGGCGACCGGCTTCGCCCTCGCCCGTTTCCTCACGCCGATCCTGCTGGTCCTCTCCGGCTTCGGCCTCGTCGCTTCCCTCGCCCAGAATGTCCCGAGCCTCGTCACCGACCGGATCGCCCCGAAATGGAACCGCGTCTCGCCGGCCTCGGGCTGGGGACGGATCTTCGGCCGCTCCGGCCAGGTCGAGTTCCTGAAAGCCGTCCTTAAAGTCTCATCGGTCAGTCTCGTCGTCCTCCTGCTCCTGCGCTCGGAACAGGCCAAAGCCGTGAGTGCCATGTTCGTCGACCCGAGCCAGCTCCCCGAGCTGATCCTGACGACCGCGATCCGCCTGGTCTCGGCCGTGAGCATCGCCACCATCGTGATCGTGGCGGGCGACCTCGTCTGGGCGCGCCTGCGCTGGCAGCGCTCGCTCAAGATGTCGCGCCAGGAGATCAAGGACGAACACAAGCAGATCGAGGGCGATCCGACCGTCAAGGCGCGCCTGCGCTCGCTCGCCCAGGACCGCAACCGCAAGCGGATGCTCGGCCAGGTCGACCGCGCCACCGTCGTCATCGCCAACCCGACCCATTTCGCGATCGCGCTCCGCTACGAGCCCTCCGAGGGCCCGGCACCGATCGTGCTCGCCAAGGGCCAGGACCTCATCGCCCTGCGCATCCGCGAGATCGCCGAGCAGAAAGGCATCCCGGTGATCGAAGACAAGCCTCTCGCAAGATCGCTGTACGATGCTGTCCAAGTCGACCAGATGATCCCTGCGGAATTCTACCGCGCGGTCGCGCAGATCCTGTTCTTCCTGTTCGCGAGACAACGATGATCCCTCACGACCACGATCTCGCGCAGGCCCGGCCGATCTCCCGGGACGTGATCGCGGCGGCCGAGGAGGTCTTCGCGACGACGCTCCGCGACTTCATCACCGAGTTCTGCCTGCTCGACGGCAGCGTGCTGATCGGCTGGGTGCGGGGCGAGCGCCACGGCAACATCGCCGACCTCGTCGCCTCCTCGGCCGAGCCGTTCTTCAAGCACGCGACCCTCACCTATGCCGATGCCGCCGACGTCTGCCTCGACTGGGGCCGCTCGATGCAGGTGGTGCTCGACATGGAATTCGCGGCCAAGCCCGTGACGGTGTTCTTCAAGCTCGTCCTCGACGGCTGCTTCGTCGGCGTGGCGATCCAGCGGATCCTCGCCGAGGAAGGCCCGCCCCTGCACCTCGACACCTTCGCCCGCGCCCTCTCGGAAGCCCGGCTCTCCTGACGAATCGGTGCCCGGTCCGACCTATCAGAGATACCCGCGACCTGCGCTCCGTTCCTTGATTCCGCCGCAATGTCCGCCGCTGCCCGAGGATTCTCCGGCAACCGGGAGCGGGCACGGAAAGAGGCGCGAGATCAATATCTTGAGGCCGAATCAGCCGTGTCCGCCTCCGGCCGGGCTAACCCCCGTCTAACGCGTCCGTCCGCACACACCCCCGGGGTTTCCTAAAAAAGTCCTGCGAAGCGGGCTTGCTGCGGTGCGGCGGTCATTGACCCGCCGCAGCCGCCCGGACATGAATTCGGTCAGGGCAAATCGGACGCCGATGGAATTCGGGCCGGCGCGGGCTTCGTCATGCGTCGGACGACCCAAGGTTCCGGTCGGTACGGCAAGATGGGCGCAGGTCGGTGCGGCACGGTCCGGCCGGGCTCGATGAGGGTGCGACAGATGTATTTCTTGGTTGATGCCAGGAAATCGGTGAATGCGGGCTTCAAGGCCGGGTTCGACAGGGAAGGAGTATCTTCCTTTTCCCTTTCTCCCGAGGAGTTCACAAGCTGGATCGAATCGGCCTCCCGCAGCGACCTCGACGCGGTGCAGGGCTTCCTGCTGGGTGATTTCGACGAGCGTGCCCGCTGCGCCAGCACGATCCGTCGACAATCCCGCGCCCCGATCATCGCGCTGGCCGATTCGCGCTCGCTGGAGCAGACCCTGGTGCTGTTCGATGCCGGCATCGACGACGTACTGCCCAAGCCCGTCCATGTCCGCGAGATCCTGGCCCGGGCCGAGGCGATCTGGCGCCGGGTCAACGGAGAGGCGGCGCAAAGCCCCGAACCGGCCCCCGCCACGCCGGACGAACTGCCGGGCGCCCCTGCCGCGCAAGGCCGGGGACCGGAGCGCCTGAAGGTGTTCTTCGACGGGCGCGACCCCGAGATCGACGGCGTGCCGCTGTCCCTGCCGCGGCGGGAGCGGCACATCCTGGAGTTCCTGGTGCGCAACCGCGGCCGGCGTGTGACCAAGAGCCAGCTCTTCAACGGCGTCTACGGCGTCTACAGCGACGGCGTCGAGGAGAGCGTGGTCGAGGGCCATGTCAGCAAGCTGCGCAAGAAGCTGGCGCAAGCCCTCGGCCACGACCCGATCGAGGCCAAGCGCTATATCGGCTACACCTATGTCGGGTGAGAGGCGTCCACCCCGCGCTCCCGGGCACCGCGTGGTTCCGGCATGACGTAGCGGACGGCCCTCTTCCCGGGCATCCGCGCAAAATACCGACGGCTCGCAACCTCCTCGTCGGCCCAACCTTTCGGTTGCAGAACGCCCTTTACTCTCAGAACGTCCCTTACTTGCAGAAATTCCTTTACTTGCAGAAATTTTTGGCCCCCGGCGTCCACTGGCCGAATCCGGAAGCCACCATGTTGGCGATCACCCGGCAGACATACTGCTTCTGGGCCGGGTTGTTGTTCGGACCGGCGTGATAGCGGGCCACCGCCAGGGTCCAGCTGCCCTCCCGGGCCTTCAGCTCCTTGAGGAAGACCGTCGCGTATTCGACGTTCTGGCGCGGGTCGATCATCGCCTCGAGCGAGGCGAACTTCGCCCGGTGATAATAATGGTTGATCTGCATGCAGCCGAGATCGACCAGGCGCACGCCGCTGGCCTGCGCCTCGCCGAGGCGCCGGATCACGTCGGCGGCGTTCGTGCCGAAATAGGCCTTGCCGCCGATATTCATCGCATAGGGCTGCAGCGAGCCGCGGTTGCCGCTCTCGGTCAGCCCGACGGCGTAGAGCATGCCCAGCGGCACGCCGTGGCGCGCGGCGGCCTGCGCCATCTGCTGCTCGCAGACGTTGCCGGTCGCGGGCAGCGGCGCCTTGGCGGCCCCGGAGACCGTGGCGGCGGCCTGCGCGCCCGAGACGGCGCCGAGGGCGGCGCTAAAGGTAAAGACCGCCGCGGTCGCGATCGCCGGTACGCGCATCATCTCTCTGCTCCATGGTCCGGCGCCCGCCTTCCTCTGGCGCGTCGGGGGTGCGGCGGGCCGGCTGGTCCGGGCTCGCGCCGCCCTGCTGCTGCCCGCCCGCGAAGGACGGCAGGGATTGGCCGCCGCCTGGCGGCGCCCCTTGCGGCGACGCATCGGGCTGGCCCGGCAGGCGGCCGGCCTGCACCGTGACGAGATCGGGCTGGTAGCCGGCCTCGCGCACCAGGGCGCTCAGGAGCCCGCCGTCGCGCCGCAGGAGATCGGCGGTCTCCTCGCGCTCGGCCCGCAGGCTCATCTCCAGGCGGCCATCCTGCAGCCGCATCCGGACCAGGACCTGGCCGAGCTCGGCCGGGCGCAGCTGCAGCGTCAGGAGCCGCACCGGTCCGTCCGCCTGGGCGGCGGCGCTCCAGGCCGCCGCGACCGCCCCGGCTCGGACCGGGGTGGGATCGGGCAGGGTCGCGGCTCCGGTCGCCACCGCATCGGCGATCTGGCGCAGGGTGGTGAGGGGCAGGGCCGCCGGGGCATGGGCCGGAATAGGCTCAGCCGCGGAGACGGGGGCGGACACGCTCGCCGCCGCGTCCTCGGCCCGGCGCTCGCCGGGCGTGGCCGGGGCGGCGATCCTGGTCTCGGAAACGGATTTGATCTCTTGATGCGGCTTGGCGTCCTGCGGAGCCCTGGCGTCCTGCGGAGCCCTGGCGTCCTGCGGAGCCTTGGCGTCCTGCGGAGCCTTGGCGTCCTGCGGAGCCTTGGCGTCCTGCGCAGCCCTGGCGTCCTGCGGAGCCTTGGCGTCCTGCGGAGCCTTGGCGTCCTGCGGAGCCTTGGCGTCCTGCGGAGCCTTGGCGTCCTGCGGAGCCTTGGCGTCCTGCGGAGCCTTGGCGTCCTGCGGAGCCTTGGCGTCCTGCGGAGCCTTGGCGTCCTGCGGAGCCTTGGCGTCCTGCGGAGCCTTGGCGTCCTGCGGAGCCTTGGCGTCCTGCGCAGCCTTGACGTCCTGCGCAGCCCTGGCGTCCTGCGCAGCCCTGGCGTCCTGCGCAGCCCTGGCGTCCTGCGGAGCCTTGGCGTCCTGCGGAGCCTTCGCGTCCTGCGGAGCCTTCGCGTCCTGCGGAGCCTTGGCGTCCTGCGGAGCCCTGGCGTCCTGCACGGCCTTGACGTCCTGCAGAGGCTCCGCCTCCGGCGACG
Source organism: Methylobacterium sp. SyP6R (assembly GCF_019216885.1). Lineage (NCBI taxonomy): Bacteria > Pseudomonadati > Pseudomonadota > Alphaproteobacteria > Hyphomicrobiales > Methylobacteriaceae > Methylobacterium > Methylobacterium synurae. The sequence continues at coordinate 6,121,244 of NZ_JAAQRC020000001.1, forward strand.
GCCTGGCATCGGATGCCGGCGCGGCGGATGTGGCTCCTCCGTGCCGCAGCGGCTCCGCCGTCCCGGCCAGGCCGGATGTCTTCGGTTCGGAGGCCGTATCGTCCGGAGTCCCGGCAGCCTCGAATGACGGCGCGCCGCCCGCCGCGGCGGGCATCGCAGCCGGGCGGCCGGTGGCCGGCGTGCTCGTTTCGGGCCGAGGCGTGGCCGCCGCCACGCGATCTGCCGGGACCGGCGACGCCGCACCCGCAGGCGGCCCCGTCACGGCCGCACCCGGCGGGAGAGTGGCGCCCGGCACGGCGGGGGCTTGGTCGACGGAGGCCTGGCGGGCGGGCGGCGGCGGCGTCGCAGCCTGGCTCGCCTGGACCGGATCACCGGCCGATCCGTGCTGCGGCATCGCGGGCTGCGGCGATGCCGCGGCCACGGCCTCCTGAAGCGAGGGGCCGGCCGCGGGGCCCGCCGCCTCGCGCGGGCCCGGGACGGGGGGTGTATCGGCCGTGACCCGATCCTCGGCGGCACCGGGAGCCGACTCGCCCCTCGGTGGCAGCGCCGTCGCGGCGGCAGGCGGCGACGCGGCCGGCATGGGAGCGGCAAGGACAGGTGCGGCGAGAACGGGGGCGACAGCGACCGGCGCGGGAGCCGACGGCGCAGCACCCGATCCAGTGGCCGGAGAACCCGTCGTCGCGGTGGCGGCCGGGCGCGCCGCAAGGCTGGGCGTCGCGACAGGGGCGAAATGCGTCTCCTGCGCGATAACGGTCATGGCCGGCCGCGTCGCAACGACCGACGCGACCGTGTCGACCTCGAATCCCGACGCTCGCGACGGCATCGCGGCGGTGGGCGTGCCGGCCGCGGCCGGCGGCGCGATTGGGGCCGGCAACGGGATCGCCGCATCGGTGCGGGTCGGCCACGGGACGGCAGCGAGCGGAGCCGCATCGGCCGGAGCGAGATCCGGTGCGGTCTCCGGGTCGGGGGCGGCGCTGTCCTGATCCGGGACGGCTGCGGCGATCCTGGGGCTCGGCGCCGGATTCGGGGCCTCCGCCACGGCGCCCGACAATGCGGGGTGAGGCGCCGCCTCCCGCTTCGATCCGGCGGCCGACGCCTCCCGCGACGCCGGGCTCGGCAGGGTTGCGAGTTGCGGAGCCGTCGGCGGCACCGTCGGGAGAGATTCCGGGACTGCGAGCGGTGGGGCGAGCGGGGATGCAGGCTCGGCGACCGTCACCCGGGCGGCAGGCGGCGGCGCGGCTGGGGTGGCGGGCGCTCCAGGCACGGCGGCGCCCAGCCCTGCCGGGGCGTTCGCGGCCGGGCCCGGCGCGGGAATCCGGCCGGCGGCCCGCTCCATCAGGGCGGCGAGGTCGGCGTCGCCCGGACGGACGGACCCGGCAGGGACCACGCCGGCGAGGAGCGCGCCCAGGGTCGCGGAACGCGGGGACGCATCGGCGCGCGCGGAAGCGGTCTCGGCGGCCGGACCGGTGCCGGCCTCGGGCGGGGTCGCGGGTGCGGGGCGCTCGCCCTTCTCGAGGAGCCCGAGCACGGCATCGAAGCCGGCACCGGAATTCTGAGGGGTCGGGTCGCCGGCATTGCGGGCGCCGTCGAGGCGCGGCCGCGGGCCCGTCAGCATCGCGTCGAGGGGAGTCACGGGTCGGTCCTGTCGATCATCCGGTCGACCTGCGCGAGCGCTTCGCGCGCCCGGGCGATCGACGCGGCCTCGGGAATCTGGCGCTTGCCGTCGGCGGGGGCGGCCTCGGCGGTCGGTAGCGGGGGCTCCACCGCGGGTACCGGCGGTGCGCCGCCGCGGATCTGGCGGGCGGTGGAGAGGGCGGCCTCGAGGAGGGCACGGTCGGGCGCGTCGAGCCCGGCCCGGTCGACGGCGCGCAGGCCCTCGAGCCCGTCCTCGTAGCGCCCGTCGACCACGATCAGGGCGGCGGCGCGGTAGAGCCGGGCCCGGGCGGCGGCCTCGCTGTCGGGCGAGGCGAGGCTGAGCGCCCGCTCGGCCGCGAAGGTCGCGGTCTCGCGCCGTCCCTGGTCGAGCCCGGCCCGGGCGACCAGGAGATAGAGGTCGCGCCGCTCCCCCGGCTCGATCTCGTCCAGCATCCGCTCCAGCCGGTCGACGCGCGCGCGGTCGCTGTCGAAGTCGAGGCGGGTCAGCGCCGTGGCGAAGCGCTGGCGGAAATTGCCGGCATAGACCGAGCGGCGGAACCGCCGCAGGTACTGGATCGACAAAGCCTCGAAGCGCCGGGAATCCCCGCCCTGGGCGTGGATGAAGATCTCGCGGCGCAGGGCCCCCTCCTCCACCAGGGTGCCGGGGGCGAGCAGGCGGGCGAGGTCGAGAAGCTCGATCGCCTTGCGCGGGGCCTCGCGCACGGTGACCGCGGCGAGAGTCAGGGCGAGCTGGCCGGCGAGGCCGGGGGGCTGGCTGCGCGGATCGAAGCGGCCGAGCAGGGTCCGGGCCTCGCGCTCGCGGCCCTCCAGATAGGCGAGCGCGCCGCGCACCAGGGCCGAATCGTCCTCCGACAGCTTGGCCGCCTCGCGCATCCGCCGCAGGACCGCCGGACCGCCGCCGCTGAGCGCGAAGGTCACCGCCGCCCGCACGTTCTCGGGCGCTGCCCACGTGTCCGGATCGAGGGCGAGCAGGCGCTGCTCGATATGGCCGAGGAGCTGGCGCTGGGCGAGATGGGCCTGGGTCGAGCCGCGGGCGATCCGGTCCTGCAGGAGCTGCAGCGTGCGCACCAGCTCGACCGGCAGACCGCGGGGCGCCACCGGCAGCGGCTCGATGGGCTTGGCCGGCGCGCCGTGGCCGCCATGGCCGTCCCCTCCCCCGCCATGGGCATCGGCGGCGGGCGCGGCATGGCCGTCGCCGCCGCCATGGCCGTCCCCGGCGGCGCGGGCCGGCAGCGTCGTCAGGAGACCGGCGGCGAGGAGAAGTCCGGCCGTCGCGAGGCCGGCTTTGCGGCGGCGGCTCATTCGGGCAGCCCCCGGACCAGGATCTCGATGCGCCGGTTCTCCGCCGCCTTCGGGTCGGCGGGGTTGCGCGGCTGGCGGTCGGCATAGCCCTCGATGCGCTCGATCCGGGACTCGTCGACGCCGCCGCGCACCAGCATGTAGGAGGCCATCTGCGCCCGGGCCGTCGAGAGGCGCCAGTTGTCGTAGGTGTCGGAGCGGAACGGCCGCGCATCGGTATGGCCGCGGACCACGATGCGGCCCGGCCGGCTGTTGATCACCTTGGCGATCTTCTCGATCGCCCGCACCACCTTCGGCGTCGGCTCGGCCGAGCCGACGCCGAACATGCTGAAGTCGATCTCGTCGGTGATGCTGATCAGGATACCCTCGCCCGAGCGGCGCACCTCGACCTTCGGGGTCGGCGTGCCGGTGGTGGCGAGCGGCGCCACCGCCTTGGCGATCTCGGCCTTCATGGCGGCGACCGCGGCGGTCTCGGCGGCCTTCTCCTTCGTCGAATCCTTCGGATCCCTGGCAAGATCCTTGGCCGCATCCTTCGGGGCGTCCGCGGGCGCCGGCACCTTGAGGGCGGCCGACTTCGCGGCGTCCTTGGCGTCCTTCGCCGGATCCTTGGGGGTGAGCGGCAGCCCGTCATCGGCCGAGGCGACGCGGGTGGGCGCGTCCTTCGGGTCGCGCGGCTTGGCCGCCGCCACCTGGCCGGCGGCGTCGAGGCGGTTCTCGGACGGGGCCGAGACCGCGGTGCCGACCTTGCCCGGCCGCTCGGTGCGGTGGCGCGGCAGCGGCTCGACCTGCCAGTAGAGCGGATCGAACGGATCGCGCGCCGCGTCGCCGCCGCTGATGCCGGGCTGGCCGGATTCGACCGCGGCCGCGTCGGAACTCGCCGTGTCGCCGCGCTCGCCCTCGGAGGCGAGCCGCGCCAGCACGGCGTAGGGGTCCTGGAACAGCGCCGATTCCCGCGCCCGGCTGCCCGGCGCGGCCTCGCTCGCCTTGTCGCCGGCCTTGCCCTCGCCCTTGCCTTCCCCCTTGCCCTCAGCCCCCTTGCCCTCGGCCTTGCCGCCCTCGGCACCGGGCTCGGAGGGGGTGTCGTGGGGATCGCGCAGACCCTTCTTGTCGTGGGTGACCTCGGCGAGCTTCACCGGGTTGAAGTACTCGGCGATGGTCTGCTTCTGCTCCTTGCTGGTGGAGTTGATCAGCCACATCACGAGGAACAGCGCCATCATGGCGGTCATGAAGTCGGCGAGCGCGATCTTCCACGCGCCGCCGTGATGGCCGTCCTCGTGGTCGCCGTGCCGCTTGATGATGATGATTTCCTGGTGGCCTTCGGACATCTCAGGTCTCCGCCACCGCCGCCGCGATGAGGCGCGTCCAGGCGCCGAGCTGGGTATCGATCACGGTCTGGTCGGCGCTCACCTGCACCTCCGCGATCTCCGCCGTGGTGAACGAGACGGAGGCCGAAAGCGGCCCGAGGCGGGCAGCCAAGGCCGCCAGCAGGTCTTCCGGGCCGCTCACCCGGATGGTGGCCGCCTGCGGCTCGGCCAGCAGCCGCGTCAGCGCGCCGCTCAGCTCCGTCACCGCCTGGCGGCGCAGGGCGTCGGTCAGGACCGGCACCAGCAGCCGGGCGATCCGGTCCGACAGGGTCGCGTCGAGGGCGCGGAGCGCCGCCGCGAAGCCGTCGGCCAGGGCCTCGGCCTCGGCCTCGCTCCAGTGCCGGCGCGCCTCGGCGAGGCGGGCTTCCGCGGCTTGCGCCGCCCGGAGGCGGGCGATCTCCGCCTCCTCCCGCGCCTCGGCCAGGCCCTGCTGCCGGCCGCGCTCCTCGGCGGCGGCGAGCAGAGCGGCGCGCTCCTCCGGCGTCTCGCGCTTGGGCGCGGCCGGCTTGACGAAGGGCGAGGCGACGGCCGCCGGCTCGGCCGCGGGCGGGGCGGCGAGGGCCTGGGCCGCGATGGCGGCCAAGACGGGGGGCAAGACGGGGGGCAGGCCGGACGAGGCGGCGACGGGGGGTATCACGATCGAGGGCGTGTCGATCGAGGACTTGACCGGACGCGGCAGCAGGCCGTCCTGCCAATCCGCCGGGGGGCCGTCGAGCAGCCCGGCCGCCGGACGTTCCGTCGCCGGACGTTCCGTCCGGGCCGGCTCGACCCGGATCGCGTCCGGGGTCTCGGGGACGGGGATGGGTGCGCGGGGGGCCCGGGCGAGGCCGGCCCAGGGGTCGCCGAAGGCCGGGGTCGACGCGGCCTGGGACGGAACCGGCGCGGGTGCGAATTCCGGCAGGTAGCGGGCGATCGGCGCGTCCATCACGCCATTTCCTCACGCATCAGCCAGCGCTTGAGGATCGCGGCGACCTGCTCCTCGTCGAGGTCGATCAGCTGCTCCAGGCGCTTCTGCGGCGAGTTCTTCGCCTTCTCGGCCATGTCCTCGATGAGGCTCGCCATGGCGGGCATCCCGTCGGGGCCGGCGAGCGCCGCCTGGCCGGGCACGGCGCCCGGCAAGGCCTGTCCGGGAGCCGGCAGGGCGCCGGCCTCGGCCATCGCGGCGCCCGGTAGCGCCGCGGCACCCGCCGCCTCCAGGGCCGCGATCTCGGTCTGGGCGGCTTCCGGCGGCGCCAGGATGGCGCGGAGCGCCGGGCGCAGGCCGAACCAGATCAGCAGACCCGCCACCACCAGGATGGTGGCCGCGTTGATGAGGGTCGCCGACTGGCGCATCATCACGTCGGCGATGCTGAGCGGCGGCACCGGCTCGAGGGCCTGGCCGTCGTTGATGAAGCTCACCGCCGCGACCTTGACCGTGTCGCCGCGATCCTTGCTGGCGCCGGCCGCCGAGGCGACGATCTGCTCGATCTCGGCGATCTGCTTGTCGAGGTTGACGGTGGCGGCGTCCTTGTCCGTCTGGCCGGCCTGCGCGGCGAGGCGCGAGCGGTTGACCAGCACCGCGACCGAGAGGTGCTTGACCGCGTAGCCGTCGCTCACCGTCTGGACGACCTTCTGGCCGATCTCGTAGTTGGTGAGGTCCTCCTTCTTGGAGGTCTCGTTGCTGGCAGTGTCGTTGCCGTCCGAACGGGTGCGCTGGTCGGGCAGGTTCTGCTGGGCGGAAGTCGGCCGCTGGGCGCTGCGGTTCTGGCTGTTCTCGTTCTCGCGCGTCGAGCGGACCGAGCGGGCGACCTGCTGGTCGGGGTTGTAGATCGTCTCGCTGGTCGAGGTCTTGTCGGTGTTGAGCTGGGCCGCGACGCTGACCTCGAAGTTGCCCAGCCCGAGATAGGGGGTCAGCGCCCGGCGGATGCGGTCCTGCACCTCGTGGCTCATGTCCTTCTCCAGGCTCGCCATCTTGCCGGTCGGGGCCTGGCCGCCGTCGTCGCCCGACAGGAGCAGCGTGCCGTCGGCGCCGATCACCGTGACCCGGTCGGGCTTCATGCCGGGGATCGCCGAGGCGACGAGCTGGCGGATCGCCTGGGCGCCGCTGCGGTCGTCGGCCGGCTCGGTGCGCACCACCACGGAGGCCGAGGGAGGCTGCTGGTCGCGCCGGAACGAGCCGCGCTCCGGCAGCACGATGTGGACGCGCGCCGCGCGCACGCCCTTCATGCCCTGGATCGTGCGGGCGATCTCGCCCTCGAGCGCGCGGACCCGCGTCACCTCCTGCATGAACGAGGTCATGCCCAGCGACCCGAGGTCGTTGAACAATTCGTAGCCCGACTTCGAGCTCTGCGGCAGGCCCTTCTCGGCGAGCAGCATCCGGGCTTGCGCGGTATTGCCGTAGGGCACCAGCACGGCGGCGCCGTCGGCGCTCACGTCGAAGCGGATGCCCGCATCCTTGAGCACGCCGCCGATGCGCGCCACGTCTTCGCGGGACAGGCCGGTATAGAGCGTCTCCTGCGCCGGCCGGCTCAGGTAGTAGGCGCCCAGGCCCACCGCCAGGAACACCACGAGGCCGATGAGCCCGAGCGCGGCGAGGCGCCGGGGGCCGAGTTCGACGATGTTGCTCCAGAGCCTTTCGGCTTGCTCGCGACCGGACATCTCTTTTCGCCAATCCCGTCCCAGCGCAGGCGACACTGCCTCATCGCTCTCTTGACGCCCCTGCCTTGTGCGGAGGTTGCGCGCCCCTTGTGCGCCGGCGCACCCGGCGGCGGACCGGTCGGTTGACGGCTTCGATGATGATCGTCATCAATACAAACATGACGGCGGTCATGAAAAACCGCCGATCCGGAGCACGACCCAGGAGCTTTGCCATGAGTGACCAGACGCCCGCCGCCCTGATCACCGGTGCCTCGTCCGGCATCGGAGCGACCTATGCCGACCGTCTCGCCCGGCGCGGCCATCCCCTGGTGCTGGTGGCGCGCGACGCCGCCCGGCTCGAGGCCCTCGCGACGCGGCTGCGGTCGGAGACCGGCGTCGCGGTCGACGTGCTGCCCGCCGACCTCACCGATCCATCGGGCCTCGCCGCGGTCGAGGCGCGCCTGCGCGACGATGCGGGACTCGGGCTCCTCGTCAACAATGCCGGCGCGGCGGCGCCGGCAGGCTTCGCCGACCCCGACCTCACGCCGCAATACCGCCTCGTCGACCTCAACGTGGTGGCGCTGACGCGGCTCGCCGGCGCCGCCGCGCAGGGGTTCCTCGTCCGGGGCAGCGGGGCGATCGTCAATATCGGCTCGGTGGTGGCGCTCGCGCCCGAGTGGCTGCCCGGCGTCTACGGGGCCACCAAGGCCTACGTGCTGACCCTGTCGCAGGCCCTCCGGTCGGAGCTGGGGCCGCGCGGCCTCTACGTCCAGGCCGTGCTGCCGGCCGCGACCCGCACGGAAATCTGGGAGCGCTCGGGACGGGCGGTGGAGAGCCTGCCGGGCGTGATGGCGGTCGGCGAACTGGTCGATGCCGCGCTCAAAGGTTTCGACCGGCGCGAGGCGGTGACGATCCCATCCCTGCCGGACGAGGGCCAGTGGGAGGCCTTCGAGGCCGCACGCCGGGCGATGGTGCCGAATTTTTCGCAAGAGCACGCCGCCGCGCGCTACCGCGACTGACGATGAGACGGCGCCGCGATTCGCCCGGGGTAAGACGAGTCCTGGGTTTGCGGATCGCGCGCCGTCCGGCAATGGAGCAAAACGGAATTTCGCCTTGCAACGGCTTCCCATGGGGAACGCCCGATGCAATCGACCGACGGTCGTTCCGCCGGTCGTGACCGGGGATGGCCCGGGCTTCACGCGCCCTTAACGTCGGATCGACAGGCTCGAATCGGTCGCCCCCGGCCTGCCGAGCCCTTTGCCCCCCGCCATGACCTCGCGACGCCTGCCCGCTCTGCGCTCCATCGGAGGCAAGCTCACCGCCGCCCTGCTCGCCTGCTCGCTGACGGCGACCGCGCTCCTCGGATGGACCGCCTACCGGCAGCAGCACGAGGCCGCCGACGCCGCCATCGCCGCGGCCCTGAACCAGCGCTATCGGGCGGTGGCGGATGCGATGGCCGACCAGGGCCAGCGGGCGCTGGCGGTCTCGACGGGCCTCGCCCACGACCCGGCGATCGGCGAGGCGATGCAGGCCGGCGACCGCCCGGCGATCCTCGCGCGCTACGCGGCGCTCGGAGCGCCGCTCGCCGACGGCCTGAACCTGCGGCTCGTCAGCTTCTTCCGACCCGACGGCCTCGCGCTCGCGCGGCTGCACGCGCCGAACGCCCACGGCGATTCGGTGCTCGCCCGCCGCGCCACCGTGCGGGCGGTGTTGCAGAGCGGCAGGCCCGCCACCGGCATCGAGCCCGGGCGGGACACGATCGCGATCTTCGCCACGGTGCCGGTCGTGCGCAACGGCGCCACGGTCGGCATCGTCGATGTCGGCAGCCCGCTCGGCGCCGGCTTCCTCGCCGACCTGAAGCGGCGGCTCGGCGTCGACCTGGCCTTCCACCTCGTCAAGGACGGCACGCGCACGACCCTGGCGGCGACCTTTTCGGACAAGACCCTGCTCGACTCTGCCGGTCATGCGGAGGCCCTGGCCGAGGCGACCGCCCAATCGATCGCCGAGGCGACGGCCAAGGCGATCTCCTGGCGCGAGACCGCCCTCTCGGGGCGCGAGACCGCCGTGACGGCCGGCCCGCTCGTCACCTTCGCCGGCCAGGCGATCGGCACGATCGAGGTGGCGCTCGACATCTCGGACCTGGTCGCCGCGCGGCACCGGGCCGCCCTGACGCTGCTGGGCGTGCTCGCCCTCGCCGCCCTGGCGGCGCTCGCCGTCGCCTGGGCGCTCGCCCGGCATATCGGCCGGCCGCTCGCCGCCCTCGACCGTACCATGCAGGCCCTCGCCGAGGGCCATCTCGACGCGGCCGTGCCGGGGACGGAGCGGAGCGACGAGGTCGGCACCATGGCCCGCTCGGTCCGGCTGTTCCGCGATGGCCTCGCCGAGGCCGAAGCCTTGCGCGCCGCGGAGGAGACGGGCCGGGCGCAGCGCGAACGCCGGGCCGGCGCGGTGGACGACCTGGTGCGGGGCTTCGACCGGGCGGTGGGCGAGGTCGTCGGCATGGTCTCGGCGGCGGCGACCGAGATGCAGGCGACGGCGGCCCAGCTCACCGCCACCGCGGGCGAATCCGCCCGGCGCTCGGCCTCCGTGGCGGAAGCCGCCGGCGATGCCGCCCGCAACGTCCGGATGGTATCGGACGCGGCCGGCACGCTGGGCGCCTCGGTCAGCGAGATCGACCGCCAGGCCGCCGCCTCGGCCGAGCGCTCGAAGGAAGCGGTCGCGGAGGCCGCGCAGGCCGGCACGATCGTGGCGGACCTCGCCGGTGCCGCCAACCGGATCGGCGACGTGCTCGCCCTCATCTCAGGGATCGCCCAGCAGACGAACCTTCTGGCGCTCAACGCGACGATCGAGGCGGCCCGGGCCGGCGAGGCGGGGCGCGGCTTCGCGGTCGTCGCGGCGGAGGTCAAGCAGCTCGCCGGCCAGACCGCCAAGGCGACGGCCGAGATTTCCGAGCAGATCGCGTGGATCCAGGCCTCGACCGGGCGGGCCGTGACGGCGATCGCCGGGATCACCGAGACGATCCACGCGGTGAGCGACACCGCCGAGGTCATCGCCGGCACCGTGCGCGAGCAGGGCAGCGCGACCCGGGCGATCGTCAGCTCCGTCGGCCAAGCCTCGACCCGCACCGGCGACGTCACCGCGACGATCGCGGGCGTGTCGCAGGCCGCCCGGGAGACCGGCCACGCCGCCACCCAGGTGCTCTCCACCTCCTCGGAGCTTGCCGGCCAAGCCGAGCGCCTGCGTGGGCAGGTACAGGGGTTTCTGGAGGCGGTGCGGGCGGCGTGAGGGTTGTCCGTCCAGGGTCAGCGCCGGTGGCTTGGGTTATGCGATGGGCTGCTGTGGATAGAAATCGGCGGTCGACGCTTGCATGTACGGAAAACCTCCCAAGCTAGATTTCCGTACATGGCGTCAATCCGACAGGGTTTGTCGCGCACAGTCCACGGCGGAGATCGGCCAGCTGTCCGGCAGCCGACGCCCTGCCGTGAAATACATGTTTTCCGGCAGGGTGTGGCATCATACGACTTCGCTAGTTGGCACCATTAACATCCACAAGGGGCGATATTAGCAGCAGTCAAATCCTGTTCGGCTAAGAGGATAAGTGATTGGTAAAAATATCCTTCATTCGTATCTGTTGTATTCAGCTGGGGCATAGGATGTTCACCATCAAGATAGTCATAAGTAGTCGTTGCTTGTATTAGGTTGTCAGAAGACACCGCCTGCTGCATAATGGAATTATTTACTCCTGCTTGGTTATTATAATAATCTGAAAGACTGGAAACTGTATTAAATGTCACAGATGTAGAATTTTTTCCGACCAACGGAATATCAAACATGAGTGTGCAGGTATACTTGACATTCCCCTGATCATCAACAAGTTGTATCTGCATAGCGTAACCGATACCATTGGTTTGGCTATTACTATTAAAACTTATATCGCCATACATAGCTTGATTTACTGGCAAGGCTCCTGGAACGGGAGAACCAGAGCATACTGGAATAAACGGTGTATAGCTTTTTATGCTGCTATCGCTGTTGAATTCTACCGGCCCACTAACGAGCTTCCCCTCATCAAAATATAGCGACCATATCGCCTTGTAGCGCGTCACGTTCCAAAGTCGTACGCGCTGAGCCGAAGAATGAAAAATAAACGATAGAACAATGAATACAGCGGCAATACCGAGGCCTATCCCGATAAAACTCCACGAAAGCGAAATTTCTATTTCAACCGTTCCCTCCGTTCCCTCAGTAATAGCGGTGCTGGCGTCAGAGTCTGCCTCGCTGATGCTATCATCGAGATCTGCCGGGTCTGTAAAGTCTCCCAATCCGATGTTTGCAATTTGCGCAGCATATTGGCTTGCGACGTTATCAATACATCCTTTGATAATACTTTTCAGAATTGAAAAACCGACAGCACCGACGGAAGTCATTCCCAGCCACCAGAGTACCTGTGACGTAGGAGAATTGTTGTATCCGATACTCATTGTTAGGGCGCCGATACCATTGAAGGTTACGCCGTTGATTGTTTGCGTGGTATCGTTGGGATTGAGATCGCCGTTACTATCAACCGTCAAATTGGCTTGCATAGATATATAATATGAATTACCGGCGCCATCGCTTGATTTGATATAGTAAATCGGCAGTCCGTTTTCGTCCTCGGCTGTCTCCCAAGCGTTTACACCACCTTGTATAAGCTGCTGAAACAGCTTGCTAGTTTGATTTGCATTGTTAAAATAGTTTACAGTCGCTGCACCGCCTTTTGCAGCTGCGAATACGCTATTAAGGGTTCTATCTGTTGCAAAATCTCCCGACAGTGGATTTGTCATTCTCGCTGCGCCAAGCCCAATCTTGAGCGATTGATCAGACATTATTATCCCCTACGTTGGATATTGTGAAAATTATTTCACAAGGCTTTATAACTAGAAAGCAAACTACGTACAAGCCATATATAATATAAAAATATTTTGCTTTTCTGAGGCAATTTTTTTAATATGTTTGATCTTGTTATAACAATAATATACGGTTGAAACTAGCATGGTATTGGGACTATCAATTTTGTTCATGTTGTAGCTAAGTCATATCTTCGAGGAAGTCAGCGGAAATACGTCAAGTGGGAAGCATTTATTGGGGAAATTTCTATAGATGTTCACTATCCGCTCAAAGTCAAAATCAGACTCGGTATGTGCCCTTCAGGGGCTAGCTGGCATCCTCAGCGGGCATCTTAGATATCGGAAAACACCTGTTTTCCGACGCTTGGTTGGGCATCCGAAATGGCCGAGAGGGGCCGAGTATGGCTCATCCAGCGTGGCCGCGCCACTTGGCCTTCCCCTCAAAACCGCTCCACCCAAGGCCGCAACTCGACCTCGAACGACCACGCATCCCGCGGCTGGCGCAGCAGGTCGAGATAGGCGCGGGCCACGCCCTCGGGCGTGAGGGTGCTGTCGGGCTTGTCCGCCGGGTCGGGGCGTCGGGCGCTGCGCACCGCGCCGTCGACGACGATGTGGGCGACGTGGATGCCCTTGGGCCCGAGTTCGCGCGCCGCACTCTGGGCGAGGCCGCGCAGGGCGAACTTGCCCATCGCGAAGGCGGCCGAGAGCGGAAACCCCTTCACCCCCGCGGTGGCGCCGGTGAACAGGAGCGCGCCGTGGCCCCGCCTCTCCATGCGCCGCGCCGCTGCCTGAGCGACCAGGAAGGCGCCGAAGGCGGTGACGTCCAAAGCCCGCCGCACGGCCTCCGGATCGAGGGCGGCGAGCGGGCCGGGCGCCCGGGCGCTGGCGTTGTAGATCACCACGTCGGGCTCACCGATCCGGGCGTCGGCCTCCGCGAACAGCCGCTCGACCGCCCGGGGGTCGGCGGCATCGGCCGCGAAGGTCTCGGCTCCGGTCTCGGCGGCGAGGTCCGCGAGTTTGTCCACGTCGCGGGCGGCGAGGCCGACCCGCAGCCCCTCGGCGGTGAGTTGCCGGGCGAGCGCGGCGCTGATGCCGGCGCCGGCGCCGACGATGAGGGCGGTGCGATAGGGCAGGCTCACGGGCGCTCCTCCCGGGCGGGGGGCAGGTCGAAGACCAGGCAGGTGGTGCTGGCGGTGGCGCAGAGCCGGCCGGCCTCGTCGGTCAGGCTCGCCTCGGCCACGGCCTGGCGGCGCCCGGCATGGACCACCCGGCCGACCGCCGTGACGCGGCCGGAGCCCTCCGTCACCGCCCGCAGGTAGTTCACCTTGATCTCCAGCGTGGTGTAGCCGCGCCCGGCCGGCAGGGTGGAGTGGACGGCGCAGCCCATCACGCTGTCGAGCAGCGTCGCCAGCGCGCCGCCATGGACGCTGCCGATCGGGTTGTAGAGGTATTCGCCCGCCGGCATCCGCATCGTCACCCGGCCCGGCTCGGCCTCGTCGAGCGTGATGCCCATGAGGGCCACGATCGGCGGCGGCGGCACCTCGCCGGCGATCAGCGCCCGCAGGAAATCGAGCCCGGCCAGGCCCTGTCCGGCCCGGGCGGTCGCCCGCGGATCGGACCAGGTCACGCGGCGCTCCCGCAAAGGCGCGTCCGGCAATGCGCTGGATGCCATGCTCCCTCCTTCTTACATGACGTCAATCATGATACAACATTGATGATCGTCGTCCTCAATGATGTCAACGGGAGCGGATCGTCGGATGCGGGTGACGCGCGAGCAGGTCCAGGAGAACCGGCGCCGGATCCTCGAGGCGGCCGGCCGCCTCTTTCGAGAGAGGGGATTTTCGGCCGTGACGGTGGCCGAGGTGATGGAGGCCGCCGGCCTGACCCATGGCGGCTTCTACGGCCACTTCGCCTCGAAGGAGGATCTGGCCGCCCAGGCCCTGGCCCAGGCGCTGGCGCCCGCGCCGCGGGAGGCCGGGACGGCACCGGGAGAAAAGGCGCAGGACTTGGCCGGCTTCGTCGCCGCCTACCTGTCGGCCTCCCACCGCGACCGGCCGGGCTCGGGCTGCGCGCTCGCGGCCCTGGGCAGCGAGGCGGCGCGCCAGCCGGCTCCCGTGCGGCGCGCCTTCACGGAGGGGCTGGAGGCGCGGCTCGCCCGGATGCAGGAGGCGATGCGAGGGGCCTTTCCGGAGAGCGACCGGGCGGCGGCGCTCGCGGCGATCTCCCACCTCGTCGGCGCCCTGGTGCTCGCCCGGGCGGTGGACGATCCCGCCCTGTCCGACGAGATCCTGGCGGCGGCGCGCGGCGCTCTCACGGAACCTTGAGGCAGGCCGGCAGGATTTTGGTAACCCTCGCGTGACCATCCTGGGGGGCGTCCTTGCCCGAGGCCGGTGATGGTGTTGCGTGTTGCGTTTCCGTACCTGCCCTCGGCGGCGATCATGGCCTGGATGCTCGGCACCGGGCTGGCCGCGGCCATCGAGCCCCCGGGCCCGCTGCCGCCCGCTTCGGTGCCGGGCCAGAGCCCTCCGGCTCAGGCCGCCCAGATTCAGCCGCCGGCCCCGCCGGCCGAGCCCGCCCGGCGCGAGGTGACGGGTGCGCCCGAGCCCCTGACGGGCGGCGCGACACCGCTGCCGGTCGGCCCGATCAAGCCCGCCGCGGCCCCGAAGACGAGCGAGACCAGGCCGGCCGAGCCGAGTACGGCCGACGGCAAGCCGGCGCCGAAAAAGGTCTCGCGCGAGTTGCCGCCGCTGGTGGTGGCGCGGATGTCGCAGGACGCGACCCCGACCCTGACCCCGGCGACCTTCCTCGACACCCTGCGGGCGGCCGAGCGCTACCAGGCGCTGGTCGAGGCCGGCGGCTGGCCGTCCCTGCCGCCAGACCTCGCGGTGAAGCCCGGCGAGCGCAACCCGGCGATCCCGACTTTGCGCCGCCACCTCGTGCTGACCGAGGATCTGGCCCCCGGCGGCCCGGAGACCGACCAGCTCGATCCCGGCCTCGTCGCAGGGCTCAAGCGCTTCCAGGCCCGGCACAACCTGCCCGAGACCGGCCTCCTCGGCCGCCAGACCGTGGCCGCCCTCAACGTGCCCGCAGGCGTGCGCCAGCGCCAGCTCTCGGCCTCGGCCAACCGGCTGATCGGGTCGAGCTTCCCGTTCGGCGAGCGCTACGTGGTGGTCAACATTCCATCGGCGGCGGTCGAGGCGGTGGACCACGGCAGCGTAGCGCGCCGCTACGTCGCGGTGGTGGGCAAGCCGGACCGCGCCTCGCCGATGGTCGAGACCAGGATCACCAACATCAACTTCAACCCGACCTGGACCGTGCCGGTGTCCCTCATCAAGAAGGACATCATCCCGCACATGCGCAAGGACCCGGGCTACCTCGCCAAGATGCATATCCGCATGCTCGACGGGCAGGGCCAGGAGGTGCAGCCGACCGCCGTCGACTGGTCGACCGAGCGGGCGGTGAACTACACCCTGCGCCAGGATCCAGGCTTCGACAACTCGCTCGGCCAGGTGCGGATCGACATGCCGAACCGGCACGCGGTCTACATGCACGACACGCCGTCGAAGGGGCTGTTCTCCCGCGACGTGCGCTTCCACTCCTCGGGCTGCGTGCGCGTCGCCGACGTGAAGGCGCTGGTGGGCTGGCTGCTCGACGGCACGCCGGGCCCGAACGGCCCCGGCTCGGCCTGGGGGCCGATGGAGATCGAGACCGGCATCGCCACCGGCGAGCGCCGCGACATCAAGCTGGCCAAGCCCATTCCGGTGACCTTCGTCTACCTCACCGGCTACGCCACCCCGGACGGCCGGGTGCATTTTCGCGACGACGTCTACGGGCTCGATACGGGCAGGGATACGGGCAAGCCGGGGGATGTCGCCGTGACCGGGGCCATCGCGAAGCCGGGGGCGGCCAAGGCCGCTGCGGGGCAGGCGGATGCGGGGCAGCCCAGGTCCGCGGCCGCCAAGCCGGCCGCCACCACGTCGACGGCCCCGAAGCCGACCGGCGCCAAGCCCGTCGCCAAACCCGTCGCCACCAAGGCTCCGCCGGCCGAGAAGGGCCCGGCCAGCGAGAAGCCGGCCATCCGACCCGCCGCCAAGGCTCCGCCGGCCGAGAAACCCGCGCCGGCCGCCGAAGGCCGGAAAGGCGCCCCGCCGACCTGACCCGGCGCGGACGCAACGCCGGCTGCTCCTGCATATCTGCCTGCCCGGCCGGCTCGTCACCGACATCAGTCGGCCGGTCGCCGACCAATCGGCCTATGCGGTGATCGTGGCCCGGCAGATCAAACTCGACGAGGGGCCGAACCTCCACCTCATACCAACGGTCGTTGGAAACGACCTTTGGTTCCGCTCTCGAATTTTTGCCAAGCCTCTGGCTTGAAATTGAAAATTCGAGATGGATCAATGGCCCGATGCGTCAGCATCTTGGGCCATCGGTATCATTGCCAGTCATGGCGCGACCTCGGTGCCGGTCCCGGACGGGTTGGGCCCGAAATCCGGCGTGGCGGCGCTCCAGCGCTGAGCGCCGTCAGGAAATCCCCAGGCCCCGCACCAGCGCGATGCTGACGAGGAGCAGCACCGCCAGGGAGGCGGTGACCGCGAGCGTCACCCGGCCGCCGACCCGGGCCACCACCCGCACGTCGACGCCCAGCCCGAGCGCCGCCATGGCGATGACCGTCAGGATGCCGGCGATGCGGGTCAGGGGCGCCAGCGCCGCATCGGGCACGAGGCCGAGCGACCGAGCGGTGGCGAGAGCGAGGAAGCCGAGGATGAACCACGGCACCAGCTTGAAGAAGCCGAGCTTCTTCCTCGCCCCGGCCGCGGCGCCGGGCTCGTCGCGCAGGCGCGGGGCGAGCAGCGACAGGCCGAGCACGACGGGACCGAGCATCAGCACCCGCACGAGCTTGACCAGCGTACCGACCTGGGTGCTGACGAGACTCACCGGTACGGTGGCGGCGAGAACCTGGGGCACCGCATAGACCGTGAGGCCGGCGAGCACGCCGTACTCGGTCGGGTTGGTGCCGAGGAGCGGGATGAGGAGCGGCAGGCCCAACACCACCAGCACGCCGAGGATCGCCGTGAAGGCGATCGAGGAGGCGACGTCGTCGCCGCTCGCCCCGATCACCGGGGCCACCGCCGCGATGGCCGAGTTGCCGCAGATCGCGTTGCCGCAGGCGATCAGGATCGACATCCGGGCCGGCAGCCCGAGCAGGCGGCCGATGCTGTAGCTGGCGACGAGCGCGATCACCACGGTCGCGACGATGCCGGCGAGCAGCGCCGGGCCCGAGGCGACGAGCGCCGCGAGGCTGATCGAGGCGCCGAGCAGCATCACGGCGACCTCCAGCAGCTGCTTGGCGCTGAAGGCGATGCCGATGCGCCACCGCGGCCCCGGCTCCCAGACCGAGCGGATCGCGATGCCGGCGAGGATCGCGATCACCAGCGCCTCGACATAGGGGTGGTGGACGAGGTGCTCCTCCGCCGCCTGGACGAGGCTCGCCGCCGCCGTGACGGCGACGCAGAGGGTGAGGCCGGGCAGGACCGCGATGGCGGTCCGCCCCAACGTGTCAGGCCGCATCGCCGGGCATGCTCGTGGGTAGGAGAGGTCGCGGGCTCCCGCCGCGGGGGCGCCCGGGTTTCGTCGCCGGAGGTCTCACGGGCGGAATCGCGTGCCGATGCCGGTCCGCGGCTTCTGGCCGAGCCAGAGCAGGACCAGGCCGAGGACGAGCGCGATCGGGGCCGCCGGCGAGAGGGTGAAGGGCAGGCCGAGGAGCTTCCACAGGGTCGGCTGCCCGCCCTCGGCCATCGCCTGGAGGCTCGCGGCCCGGTCCTTCATCAGCGCCACGGCGACGTCGCTGACCGAGGTGACGAGCACCGCATTGTTGGCGATCGAGCGGGCGCCGTCATAGACGATCCCGACGAAGCCGGCGGCGAGGAGCAGCAGGCCGAGGCAGCGGCACAGGAAGCGGATCATCCAGGGCTCCGGACCGCGCCCTCGACGGGACGCGCGCGACCTTGAGTAGAGAGAGCCCCTGGTCCGCGCAAGCTTGAGCGCGGCATTGTGGCAGGTTGATCCCGGGCGGGTTGATCCCGGCCCGCCCCGCATGCCACGGCGCTGGCGACCGAAGAAGGGGAACGGCATGAACGGCAGGACGGGCGCACGGCCCGAGCTGGTGATCTTCGACTGCGACGGGGTGCTGGTGGACAGCGAGCCGATCAGCCTCGCGCGCCTGACCGAAGCCCTGCAGCGCATCGGCGTGCCGATCGACCTCGCCACGGTGGCCCGCCGCTTCACCGGCACCAGCATGACTTCGATCATGGCGCATGTCGCCACCGATTACGGCGTGCCGACGCCCGAGGGCTTCGTCGACGCGGTGCGGGCCGACACCCTGCTGGCCTTCGACGCCGAGCTGCAGGCCATCGCCGGGGCGGCCGCGGTGCTGGCGGCGATGCCCGACCGCCGGTGCGTCGCCTCGAGCAGCGACCCGCAGCGCCTGCGCCACGCGCTCTCGCTCACCGGCCTCCTGGAGCATTTCGACGGTCACGTGTTCAGCGCCACCATGGTGGCCCGGGGCAAGCCCTTCCCGGACCTCTTCCTCTACGCCGCCGAGCGGATGGGGGTGGCGCCCGAGGCCTGCGTGGTGATCGAGGACAGCGTGCCGGGCGTCACCGCGGCGCGCGCCGCCGGCATGCCGGTTCTGGGCTTCTGCGGCGGCGGCCACTGGGCGCATGACCGGGCCGGGGCGGACCTTTTGGCCGCAGGGGCGCTGCGGGTCTTCGACGAATTCGCCACCCTGCCCCATCTTCTGGAGACCTGGGACGCTGCGTCCCGTTAGGGGACGGGGAGCCCTGGCACCGGTTTCGCATTGACCTGCCGCGCGCCGGCCCCGATCGGGACGGACGCGACCGGCCGGGGACCTGCTCCGAGACCGTTCCAGGATTCCCGTCCAGGATTCCCGTCGCCCCGAAATTCAACCGGAGCCCGCCGTGAGACCAGCCCGCATCGTCGCCTTCTCGGGCAACGTCCGCCGCCCGTCCCGGACCCGCGTGCTGGTGGAAGCGGTCGCCGCCGAGCTCGCCCGCCGCCGCCCGATCGACCTGAAGGTCTACGACCTCGCCGAGATCGGCACCGGGCTCGGCGCCACCACCCGGCAGGCCCTGCCCCTGCCGATCGGCCACATGATCGAGGCGATGGAGGGCGCCGACGGGCTCATCGTCGGCTCGCCGGTGCATAACGGCTCCTATTCGGGCCTGTTCAAGCACGTGATCGACTTCCTCGACCCCGCTTCGCTCGCCGGCAAGCCGGTGGCGCTGACCGCGACCGGCGGCGGCCCGCGCCACGCCCTGATGGTCGAGCACCAGTTGCGCCCGCTCTTCGGCTTCTTCACCGCCCACGTGGCGCCGACCGCGGTCTATGCCGGCGAGGCGGAGATCGCGGACGGGGCGGTCAGCGATCCGCGGGTGGCCGAGCGGGTCGCGGCGGCGGCGGGCGAACTCGCCCATCTCCTCGACGTGGCGGAGGCGGCCCGGCGGGCTGCGGGCGGGCGGGCGGTGGCGGGGCTATAGGCTTCACACGCGTGAGCGAAGCCGGCTCCTGCATCGCGAAGCAATCGATTGGACTTCGTATAAGTTGTTCACCGGCTTCGCCGTCCCTGGCGGATGAAGCCAGGGCACTCGCGAGCTGATCCTTGCCATGATACGGCGTCCGGAAGATTCCTTCCGGACGCCGTCTCACCAGCCCGCGCGGCGCCTGAGCGAAGCCGGTTTCCGCATCGCGAAGCGATCAAGCGGAAACCGTATGACACGCTCCATCTTCCCCTCTCCCCGCCCGCGCCATTTCATTTCCCCGGACAGCCATGCGCCCGCGGGGAGAGGGGATCCCGCGCTCGAAAATCTGCATGTAGAATCAAGCGCTTGGAGTCGACCTCCATTCAGCGACGACCGGCTCAGGCTTCGCCTCCGTGCCGGTCGACCCCGGATCGTCGTTCGTAGTCCCGGCGCGCTCGACCGCTCCGCCGGGACATCTTTGCGAGATCCAACCCGACAGGCAATCCTTGCTCATCCGTGATGATTGTCGGGTTTCTTGCCCTTGATTTTCTTGAATGAACCTTGGTTGACGCAGTCGCGCCAGGTGTCGCGCGTGCGAAAAATATCGATATTTCATCGACAACCATGGCACCCCGCCACATTGGCTCACGAACAAAGCTAATTACTGCGCAAAATCTATCGACATAATTCGATTTGTAAGAATTTGAAATTTTCTCCAAATCCAAAAAACCCAAAGCCGTGGATGGCAGCGCTCTCGCTTATCGTTGCTTGTTGATTTTATCGGCGCGCGAATGCGCGTCAGCCCGCTTTTCCACCTGTTTATAGCGGTACGAGGCGGATTTTCAGCGGTTTTATTCCTAAAATAAAGATTCATTAAGGCCTGTGCAACCAAGGTTCGCCGTCAAACATCAGGACAGGGAACATGCGCCTCCACGTCTCGATCAGGGCCCGTCTCGTCGCATCGCTACTTGTTCTGCTCTCCTTGACGCTCGGCCTCGGCGGCTTCTGCTACGACCGCTTGAGCGAGTTGCGCGTCGCGGTCGGCGACCTCGGCGACACGGCGCTCCCCTCGTCCAGGATCATCGGCCGGCTCGCCACCAACTTCGAGGCCCTGCGCAGCCGCCAGCTCGCCTACCTGCTCTCCAGCCCGCAGCGCCGGCCGCAATCGCTGGGCCGCCTGCGCGAGACCATGGCGAGCATCGAGACCGACCTGAAGGAATACGCCCCCCTCGTCAGCCCCGGCGAGGAGGTGCTCTGGGAGGCGATCCGGAAGACCGTCCCGGCCTATTCCAGGATGGGCGAGGAATACCTGCGCCGCCTGGAGGCAGGCGACGAGAAAGCCGGCTCCGACTACCTCCTCGACGGCATGCTGCCGGCCCTCAACGCCGCCCGCGCCGCCATCAGGGCCGACGTTCAGTTCAACGACGGCTTCGGCCGCAAGGCCGCCGAGACGGCCAACGCGCTGGGTGACGGCGCCCGCGTCGCCATCGTCGTCGTGCTCGCGGTCGTCGTCGCCGCCACCCTGGCGATTTCCTGGATGGCGATCGCCACCGTGTCCCGTCCCGTCCGGCACATGGCCGGCGTGATGCGCCGGATCGCGGTGGGCGACCTCGGCGCACCGGTGCCCGGCACCGGCGAGCGCAGCGAGATCGGCGAGATGGCTGCCGCCCTCGCGGTGTTCAAGGACAACCTCGCCCGCACCCGCCAGATCGAGGAAGACGCGGCGCTCGCCCGGGCCTCGGCCGAGGAGCAGCGCAAACGCGCGATCCGCGAGATGGCCGCCGGCTTCGAGGCTGCGGTCGGCGACGTCATCGGCATGGTCGCCGCCGCCGCGACCGAGCTGCAGGCGACGGCCGCCTCGATGAGCGGCACCGCGGCGGAGACCGCCGCGCAATCGACGGCCGTGGCGGCGGCGGCCGAACAGGCCGCCTCGAACGTCGGTACCGTGGCGGTCGCCGCCGAGGAACTCGGCGCCTCGGTCCAGGAGATCGGCCGCCAGGTCGGCGGCTCGACCGATCTGGCGCGGCGGGCGGTCGTGGAGGCCGACCAGACCGGCGCCCTGGTGCAGGAACTCAGCGCCGCGGTCGCGCGGATCGGCGACGTGGTCGGCCTGATCTCGTCGATCGCCAGTCAGACCAATCTTCTCGCCCTGAACGCCACCATCGAGGCGGCGCGCGCGGGAGCGGCCGGCAGGGGCTTTGCCGTCGTGGCGGCCGAGGTGAAGGCACTGGCCGGCCAGACCGCCAAGGCGACGAGCGAGATCTCCGGCCAGATCGAGCAGATCCAGGCCTCGACCGGGCATGCGGTCGCCTCGATCCAGGGCATCACGGCGCGCATCCGCGAGATCGACGCGGTAGCCGCCTCGATCGCCGCGGCGGTGGAGCAGCAGGGCGCGGCAACGCAGGAGATCGCCCGCAACGTGAGCCAGGCGGCGATCGGCGCGGACGAGGTCACCGGCAATATCGCGGGCGTCGCGGGCGCGGCCGAGGAGACCGGGGCGGCGGCCGCCCAGGTGCTGGCGGCGTCCTCGGAGCTGTCGCGACACTCCGAGCACCTGACGTCCGAGGTGGGCCGATTCCTCGCCACCGTGCGTGCGGCTTAGTGTCTCTCACAAAACTCCCGATCGCCGTCGTCGCTCGCTGTGGCAGCATCGGTGCCACGGGAGTTTTGTGAGGTGCACTTAGAGCGTAGCCCGATCGCGCTGCAACCGGGCGACGCTCTAAATCTCTGGTTTCACGGAACTTTCTAGGACGAACCGGCATCCACTTCGCCGGACCATGCTCCGGGCCATCGCGGCGAGCACCGTCCCTTCGCGATCCCGGATATCGTCAAGATCCGTCTCGAACCTCGTTCTCGTGGCCGCCTCGCCCGTGCTCGCCACGGCGTTTGCCCCTCGTTTCCCAGTGACGCATGAGACCGACGCGCTTCATCCGCAGGCCCGGCTGGCTGCGCTCGACCCGGGCGTGGATCGGGCTCGGGATCCTGGCCCCCCTCGGCATGGTCGCGGTCTGCTCGGCCATGCTGCTCGATCTGCGCCGGGACGCCTGGGACAAGGCCGAGCAGACCGCGCAGAACCTGCTCCAGGTCATCGAGCGCGACGTCGATCGCAACGTCGAGATCATCGACCTGGCGCTCAGGGGCGTGATCGAGAACCTCACGCTGCCCGAGCTCGAGCAGATCGCCCCCGAGTATCGCCAGCGCATCCTGTTCGACCGCGCCGTCAACGCCAAGGATCTCGGCGTCATGCTGGTGCTGGACGAGAACGGCGACGCGGCCTACGACGCGGCCAACTGGCCGGCGCGGCGCCTCAACAATGCCCAGCGCGCCTACTTCCAGGCGCACAGGGCCGATCCCGCGCTCGGGCTACGCTTCAGTGAGCCGCTGGTCTCGAACCTGACGGGAAAGCCGATCGTCGTGCTCAGCCGGCGGATCGACAAGCCCGACGGGTCGTTCGGCGGCGTGGTCCTCGGCAGTCTGTCCCTGTCCTATTTCGACCGCCTGTTTCAGCACATCAAGCTCGGGCCGAACGGCACGATCGGCCTGTTCCACAAGGACGGCACCCGCATCGTGCGCCATCCCGTCCCCAATCCCGTTGTCGCCCCGAACTTCGCCGACTCGCCCAACGTCCAGCGCTTCCTGCGCGAGGAACGGGGCAGCTTCGTCGGCGTCACCCCGAGCGATTCCATCGAGCGCCTCTACACCTTCACGAAGGTCGGCGACACGCCGCTCTACCTGACGGTGGCGCTCTCGACGGACGAGATCGAGGCCGAATGGCGCCGGAAGGCCCTGGTGATCGGCCTTCTCGTGCTCGCCCTGTGCGGGGTGGCGATCGGGCTGGCGCTGCTGGCTGGACGGGAGCTACGCCGGCGCGCCGCCGTCGAGGCGGAACTGGCGCAGATCTCGCGTACCGACGCGCTCACCGGCCTGCCCAACCGGCGCGCCTTCGATGACGTGTTCGGACGGGCCTTCGCCGAGGCCTGCCGCCGCTGCGACCCCGTCACCCTGATGGTGGTCGATGCCGACCACTTCAAGCGCTACAACGACCTTTACGGCCACGCCATCGGCGACCGGGTGCTCCAGATGCTCGCACGGGCGCTGGCGTCGGTCGCGCGCCGGCCGGGCGACCTCGTCGCCCGCATCGGCGGCGAGGAATTCGCTGTCCTGCTGCCGGGCACCGACGCCGAGGGCGCGGCTCACGTCGCCGAGCGCGTCCACGAGGCGGTCGCCGGGCTGGTCGTCGAGGCCGCCGGCGAGAGCGTCGGCCGGATCACGGTGAGCATCGGCCTGGCCTTCGGCCTGCCGCGCGAGAGCGGCACACCGGCCGACCTGTTCGGCATGGCCGACGCCGCCCTCTACGAGGCCAAGGCGACCGGGCGCAATCGGACCTGCTACGCGGTCATGACGGCAAAGCGGGGCTTGGCGGCCTAAGCAGATTTCGCAAAAGCGGCCGCCGGTTTTGCGGAAAAAATCTGCGACAAAACAAGGATCTAAGCGGACAAAGCGTTGGCCTGCCAACGCAAGTCTGCTTAGATCTTCCGACTCCGCTCGCCCCTGCCGGAAGCGACCGACCGACCCTCAGCGGCCCGCTCCCGTCTGCTCCCCTCCCTCGGCCCCGGCCTGCAACCTCCGATAAGCCCGCCCATACGCCGCATACCCCGCCACAATCCGCGCCATCATCGCCCGCCGCTCCCCGTCGAGGCGCGACAGGGCCCGGGCCGGGCGCCCGCCCCAGAGCCAGCCCGCTTCGAGCACCTGGCCGGGATCGGTGGCGCTGCCGGCGGCGAGCAGCACGTCGGCCTCCACCACCGTGCCGGGGCCCAGGCGGGCGCCCATGCCGATGAGGCAGTTCGGGCCGATGCGGCCGTCGCCCACGGTCACGTTGTGGCCGAGCGTGGTGTCGCGCTCGATCACCAGGCCGTCGGCCCGGGTGTGGATCGCGCAATTGTCCTGCACGTTCACGTTCGCCCCGATCACGATCGGCCCGACCGCGGCATCGAGGATGCAGGAGAAGAACACGCTCGCCCCCGGCGCCAGGGCGACCCGGCCGTGCAGCCGGGCGGTGCGGGCGACGAAGACCGAGGGATCGGGCGCGAACGCGTCGCCGGGGCCCACGGCCGGCTCGCTCGCCGCCGCCTCGCGCAGGCGCTCGGCACGCTCGGCCAGTTCGCCCGGTTCGAGGCGGCGCAGGGGCCGGGCCGGGCTGCCGGCATAGACGAAGCCCGACGGCAGGGTGCTGCGCGGAAACACGGTGCTGCCGGCCTCCAGCAGCACGCGATCCTCGATCAGCGAGCCGTCGAGGACCACGCAACCGTCCTCGATCACGCAGTCGTCGCCGACCGTGCAGGCATGCACCACCGCGTCGCGCCCGACCGTGACCCGGTCGCCGACGATGCACGGGTACATCTCGGCGGCGATGTGCAGGGTCGAGCGGGCGCCGAGCCAGAACCGGTCGCCCACCACCACGTCGTGCCCGTCGGCGCGGATCACCGCTTCGTCGCCGAGCCAGGCCTGCGCCCCGAGGCTCGCCCGCCCGATCACCGCGCTGCCGCGGCCGCACCAGACCGGCCGGGCCGCGAAGGTGGGCTCGGTGTCGTGGAAGGGGAGGAGGAGGTCGGGGGTCATGGGGCGTTCCTCCATCCGGCCGGCCGCGGGGCCGGTCGTTCAAGCCCGCGACATTGCCGCCGTTCCGCCGCCGCCGCCAGCCCCGGATCCCCGCACCGGGCCTTCGTGCTAGAAAGCGGCCAGACCGACAGCCCGGACCCGCCATGACCCTTCGCCTCTCGATCCAGCCCGAGCCCTTCGACGTCGCGGCGGAGATCGCCGCCCTCACGGCGGAACTGGCTGGGCGGGCGGGCGCCATCGTGAGCTTCACCGGCCTGTGCCGCGACGAGGACGGCCGGCTCGCCGCCCTGGAGCTCGAACATTATCCCGGCATGGCCGAGGCCGAGATCGGCCGCGTGCTCGCCGAAGCCGCGGAGCGCTGGCCGCTGCAAGGGGCGCTGGCGATCCACCGCCACGGCCTCGTCCGCCCGGGCGAGGGCATCGTGCTGGTGCTCGCGGCCTCGGCGCATCGCACCGCCGCCTTCGAGGCCGCGAGCTTCCTGATGGACTACCTCAAGACCCGCGCCCCGTTCTGGAAGCGCGAGCACCACACCGACGGCACCCTGGGCGGCTGGGTCGAGGCGACGGAGCACGATGCAGCGGCGGCGGCGCGCTGGTGAGGGTGTGAATCGGGGATTGCGGAGAATTCGACCGATCGCACAGAGGAATCGCTGACCGGCCTGCGGCAGGATCACGGTCATGCTCCGCGATCACAGACAGCCCGATCCACTCCCCTTCGACCCGCTGAGCGCGCGCAGCCTCGCGATGGCCTGCGCCCTCATCGGGCTCGTCACCCTCCTCCTCTCCGAGCGGCCGACGCCCGGGGGGGTGCTCCTCGCCTGGGCCGGCCTCATCGGCTGGGTGCTGCTGCGCGTCTTCGGCCGCCGCCCGGCGCAACCGGCGCGCCGCAAGGTCCGCCCGCGGCCCGAACCGGTCATCGAGATCGTCGAGGTCCAGGACTGGGCGCCCCGGCGGCCCGAGCCGGTGCTGGCTCTCCCCAAGCCGATCCTGGCGCCCCCGCCGCCGGAATCGACGACGGGCTGGAAGACCGACGCGCATCCCGCCGTGCTCGCCAGCGTGCGGCGCCGGCGCGAGGAGGGGTAAAGGCGGGAGATTACCGGTCGCCGAACGGCCGCGCGCGGCTATCTGTCCTGCACGGCGGCCCTTCGAGCGCCGCCGGCGGAGAGAAGCGTCGGACATGCCCGTTATCCCCTCACAGGACATCGCTCCGCAGGGAGCCGCCCGCCTCGGCGGGGCGAGCGCCCGCTCCCTCGTGCTCGCCGGCATCGGGGTGGTGTCGTTCACGGCCCTGCTGCTGCTGGCCTGGCACTCGGCGGACACGCTGCTCCTGATCTTCGCCGGCATCCTCTGCGCGGTCTTCCTCGACGGGCTCACGCATTATCTCGGCCGCATCGTCCCGCTCGGGCACGGGGCGCGGCTGGCGATCGTGAGCGTGCTGCTCGCGCTCCTGGTGCTCGGCATGGTCGGGCTCGGCGGCGCCACCGTGGCGGGGCAGGCCCAGCGCCTCGGCCAGACGCTGCAGCAGCAATCCGGCACGGTGAAATCCTGGCTCGACGCCCGCGGGATCGACACCCGCTTCCTCGATTTCGGCAAGCTGAAGGACGCGGCCGCGCAAGGAGCCGGCGACGCGCAGGACGGGCGGCGGACCACGCCGACGGCCGGCGGCCTGCCGAGCCCCGGCACGCTGCTCTCGGGCGCGGGCAGCGTGCTCGGCCAGGCCTCGACGGTGGCGCTGGCGGTGTTCGGCGCCATCGGCAACGTGTTCATCGTCGTGGTGCTCGGCCTGTTCGTGGCGGCCGATCCGCGGACCTACCGCGACGGGCTCCTGCGCTTCGTGCCCTCGCGCCACCGCACCCATGCGGCCTCGGTCGCCGACGACATCGGCATCACGCTGCGCCACTGGCTGTTCGGCCAGCTCGTCGTCATGGCGGCGATCTTCGTCTGCGTCTGGCTCGGGCTGACGCTGGTCGGCATCGACGGAGCCCTGGTGCTCGGGCTCCAGGCGGGCCTGCTCTGCTTCATCCCGACCATCGGGGCGCTCGTCGCCGGCATCATCATCGTGCTGGCCTCCCTCGCCTCGGGGCTGAAGGGGGTGATCGCGGGCTTGTGCGTCTACCTGCTGGTGCAGACGCTGGAGAGCTACGTGCTGACGCCCTTCGTGCAGAAGCGGGCCCTCGACATCCCGCCCGCCACGTTGTTCGCCGGCCAGATCCTGCTCGGCGTGCTGTTCGGCCTGTGGGGCGTCGCCCTGGCGCTGCCGCTCATGGCGGTCGCCAAGGTGCTGCTCGACCGGCTCTACATCGAGGACACGCTGGGGGAGGATGCGGGCTGAGGGCGCCCTCCCCCGTTCACGCTACGCGCTCTGCGGCTTCGTCACCTTGGCCTCGATCGCGTCCCAGACGGGAACCGCGAGATCGGGGCCGCCGAGGCGCTTGATCGCCCGGATACCGGTCGGCGAGGTGACGTTGATCTCGGTCAGGTTGCCGTCGATCACGTCGATGCCGACCAGGATCAGGCCGCGGCGGCGCAATTCCGGGCCGATCGCCGCGCAGATCTCCTGCTCGCGCGGGGTCAGCGCCGTCGCGCCCCCTTTGCCGCCCCGCACCATGTTGGAGCGGATGTCGTTGGCCGCCGGCACCCGGTTGACGGCGCCCAGCGGCTCGCCGTCGACCAGGATGATGCGCTTGTCGCCCTCGGTGATCCGCGGCAGGAAGCGCTGCACCACCCAGGGCTCCCGGAAGGTGACCGAGAACAGGTCGAACATCGAGCCGAAATTCGGGTCCTCGGGCAGCACCCGCAGCACGGCCGCGCCGCCGTGCCCGTGCAGCGGCTTCATCACCACGGCGCCGTGCTCGGCGCGAAACGCCTCGATCTCCTGCTTGTCGCGGGTGATCAGGGTCGGGGGCATCAGCTCCGGATAGGCGGTGACGAACAGCTTCTCGGGGGCGTTGCGCACCTCGAACGGGTTGTTCACCACCAGCGTCTGGGGATGGATGCGCTCGAGCAGGTGCGTCGCCGTGATGTAGGCGAGGTCGAAGGGCGGGTCCTGGCGCATCAGCACCACGTCGACCGTCGCCAGATCGATCCGCTCCTGGGCGCCGAGATGGGCGTGATCGCCCTCGACATCCTGCACCCGCAGGGGCTCGACCCGGGCGGTGACGCGCCCGTCGCGCATCGAGAGCCGGTCGGGGGTGTAGTGCAGCAGCGTGTGGCCGCGGCTCTGCGCCTCCAGCAGCAGGGCGAAGGTGGTGTCGCCGGCGATGCGGATCGCCTGGATCGGGTCCATCTGGACCGCGACGGTAAGGGCCATGTCGGGGGTTTCTCCGGTCGCCCGGTTTATCGGGCGGCCCGCGCCCGATGGCAACGGCCGTCGAGGAAAGGAGGCCCCGCGGCCTGAGCGCAGCGGGGCCTCAAGTCAGGGAGGAAACGCCCATGAGCGTCCAACAGGCCCTCGCAAGCCTCGTGCCAGAGCGGGCGAAAACCGGTCCTCGCGCGGCCCGGGCGGCCTTGCCGTCGACCCGGCTCTCGGCTCCGGTCAGGCGCCGTCCTGCGGCACCCGGCCCCGCGGATCCTCGCTCCCGGGGTCCTGACCCGGCCAGTCGACGATGCGGTCCGGCAGTTCCTCGGTCTCGAACTCCTCCTCGGTGCCGCTGACCTTGCCGCGGACCGAGATGCCGGCCTCGTGGACGGTGCGGCGCGTGCCGGAGACCAGCGGATGCCACCAGGGCAGGTCGCGCCCGTCCCGTACCAGGCGGTAGCCGCAGGTCGGCGGCAGCCACGGCAGGGAGCGCACCGCCTCGGGCGTCAGCCGGACGCAATCTGGCACCTTGCGCTGGCGCCTTGGATAGTCGCGGCAGCGGCAGGTACCGGCATCGAGGAGCGTGCAGCCGATATCGGTGTAGTGGATCTCGCCCGAATCCTCGTCCTCGAGCTTGAGCAGGCAGCACCGGCCGCAGCCGTCGCACAGGCTCTCCCACTCCTCCGGGCTCAATCCCTCCAGGGTCTTCTCGCGCCAGAACGGGGTCGCGGCCTTGAGGGAGGCGGGCGGGCGCGGGGGGGTGAGGCGGGCTTTGGCCACGGCTGTTCTAAGGCCTTCGAGGCGCCGGATCGACGGCGCGGACGGGGATATCGGGAACGGAAGGTGCCCTCCTCTGCCGCGCCCTGGCCGCGGGGGCAAGCGGGACGGAGGGGACCTACGCAAACCTGCGACGTCGTGTCGGCGTGCCAGCGCCCCATATGGGCCTTGGAAGCCTGCGAACGGCTTACCGTCTCGCGCTAGGATGCGAGGCTTGCTAGACCTCGAATCCGCGCTGCCCGAGGACCCGTCACAGTGCCCGAGAACCGGCCCACCAACCGGCTGACCCAGCTCCGGACCCGCCTGTCCCACGGGATGCTCGGCTTCGACGCCTGGATGAACGACGGCCTCTACAAGGGCGGGCGCGCGTTCGGCGAGGCCTATGGCCGCTACGCCGAGAAGATCCAGCGGCGCTTCCGGGTCACCGGCGTCAAGCGCCTCGCCCTCGACCTCACGAGCGAGGCGGTCACGCTCGGGCTCGCCGGCGGCGTGGTGATGCTGACGCTCGCCCAATCGGCCTTCAACACGACCAGCGAGAACTGGCTCAAGGCGCCGGACCTCGCCGTGACCTTCCTCGACCGCTACGGCACCGAGGTCGGGCGGCGCGGCATCAAGCACGACGATTCGCTGCGCATCGACGAATTTCCCGACATTCTCATCAAGGCGCTGATCTCGACCGAGGACCGGCGCTTCTACGAGCATTGGGGCATCGACCCGATCGGGACGCTCCGCGCCGTCACCGTGAACGCGCGCGGCGGCGGCCACGTCCAGGGCGGCTCCTCGCTGACCCAGCAACTCGCCAAGAACCTGTTCCTGTCGAACGAGCGCTCGCTCGAGCGCAAGGTCAACGAGGCGTTCCTGGCCCTCTGGCTCGAATGCCACCTGACCAAGAACGAGATCCTGAAGCTCTACCTCGACCGGGCCTATATGGGCGGCGGCACCTTCGGGGCGGCGGCCGCGGCGGATTACTATTTCGGCAAGAACCTCAAGGACATCACCCTGCCGGAAGCCGCCATGCTGGCCGGCCTGTTCAAGGCGCCGACGAAATACGCGCCCCACGTCAACCTGCCGGCGGCCCGCGCCCGGGCGGCGGACGTGCTGCACAACATGGTCGAGGCCGGCTACCTGACGGAGGGCCAGATCCAGTCGGCCCTGCGCAACCCGGCGACCCCGGTGACCCGCTCGCGCGACATCAGCGCCGACTACTACCTCGACTGGGCCTTCAACGAGATCAAGAAGCTCGTCGACGAGGGCAAGCTGAAGAAGGAGCGGGTGCTGGTCGTGAAGACCCCGCTCGACCTCGCGATCCAGAAGCGGGCCGACCAGGCGGTGGAGAACGTCCTGCGCCAGTTCGGCGACGCCTTCGACGTCGAGCAGGCCGCCCTGGTCACCATGGATCCGGATGGCGCCGTACGGGCGATGGTCGGCGGGGCCGATTACGGCCAGAGCCAGTTCAACCGCGCCACCGACGCTTTGCGCCAGCCCGGCTCGTCGTTCAAGCCCTACGTCTACGCCGCAGGCCTGGCCACCGGCCAGTGGCGGCCCGACAGCAAGGTCGTCGACCGGCCGGTCTGCATCGGCAACTGGTGCCCGGCGAATTACGGCCGCTCGTTCGCCGGCACGGTGCCGCTCTGGGTCGCGGTGGCGAAATCGATCAACACCATCCCGGTGCAGTTCTCGATCGCCATGGGCAAGCAGCTCGGCGAGACCCACGACGCCCGCGCCGCCAAGCTCGGCCGGGCCAAGATCATCGAGCTCGCCCACAAGATGGGCATCACCTCGAACCTGGTCGATTCGGTGTCGCTGCCGATCGGCTCGGCCGAGGTGACGGTGATCGACCAGGCCGCCGGCTACTCGGTCTTCGCCAATGGCGGCAAGCGGGCCAAGCCCTACGCGGCGACCGAGATCCGCACCGGCGCCGGCGAGGTGATCTACCGCCACGACACCAGCGAGGCGCCCCCCGAGCAGCTGCTCTCGACCCGGGTCGTCGCCGACATGAACTACATGCTCAACAAGGTCGTCGACGAGGGCACCGGCCGCAAGGCGGCGATCGAGGGCGTGCGCACCGCCGGCAAGTCCGGCACCACCAACGCCTACCGCGACGCCTGGTTCGTCGGCTATACCGGCAACCTCGTGACCGCGGTCTGGTACGGCAACGACGACCATTCCTCGACCAAGAACCTGACCGGCGGCTCGCTGCCGGCGATCACCTTCCACGAGGTGATGGCCCCGGCCCACCAGGGCATCGAGATCAAGCCCCTGCCCGGCTTCGACTCCGACAAGGCCGGCGCCCGCACCGCGCAAGGTCCCGCCCCGACCACGCCGCCGCCCGGCGCGCCGGCCGGCGCCCTGTCGCGCCGCTCCTTCGAGGTGCTGGGGGGACTGGGGAGCCTGTTCCGCTCGGTCGAGAGCCCCCCACCGGGACGGGCGGCGTTCAACGTGATCGACCGGACCGGCTCGCCCGGCAGTTCCTCGAACTAGTGCATTTTCCGACGACGTGGAAACCGTTCGTCGCAGAAAATGCGACAAGACAAAGACTTGGAGAGCTTCGCGATTGCAGCGCGATCGTGAAGTGCTCTAGAGCGGCAGGACCCGCACGGGCGCGCCCGACCGTGGTGGCCCGTCTCGATCAGGCCGGCCTGCGCGTGTCGGGTGCCGCGGCAACCCGCATCACGAAAAACCACCCGCGACGGATCCGGAACAGACGACGATGGCCTTCACCCACTGGCATTCCGGCCCCCCATACTTCGATTTCATCGCCAGGGTCACGCGCGCCAAGAATGCGAGGGGCTATCTCGAAGTCGGCGTCCGGGACGGCACGACACTGTCGCGGATCGACTGCCCGAGCATCGGCGTCGATCCGGCCTTCCAGCTCGGCGGCAACGTCATCGGGAAAAAGACGAATCTTCATCTCTACCAGATGACGAGCGACGAATTTTTTCGTGATTACGAACCGAGCAAGATCATCAATGCGCCGATCGATGTAATTTTCTTGGATGGGCTGCACCAGTTCGAATACCTGCTGCGCGACTTCATCAACAGCGAGAAGGCGGCACATCGCAACAGTCTGATCATGCTGGACGATTGCCTGCCCGCCAATGCCGAGATGACCGAGCGCACCCACAACCCGGAAGGACGCGCGAACCGGGATCTGGCGGGATGGTGGACCGGCGATGTCTGGAAGCTGCTGCCGATCCTGGAAAAATACCGCCCCGACCTGCGCGTGACCGCTGTCGACGTGCGCCCGACGGGCAATATCTGCATCACCAACCTGGATCCGTCCTCGACGATCCTGGAGCGGAACTACTACGCCATCATCGACGAATATCGCGGGATCGAGATGGACGATGCGCTCTGCGCGCGCTTCTACGAAGGCCGCACGATCATCAAGGCCGAGAGCATCCTTCACGGATTCGAGGCGTCGCTGTTCGTCGGTGCCTGAGCTGCGACGGCCGCCATCCATCGAGCTGACGGCGATGCCCCACCGAGGATCGGGATCGCGCCCTCGCGGCTTCGCATCCGGCAAGCCCACCCCGCCGGCGGCAACAGTTCGATGCAGTCGACAAGCGGCACGGAACGCTGTGGCAAGCCTATTCACAGTCTCGGGCCAGGCGGCTACGTCCGGGTGTCGCCGGGCTCCCGAGACGCCCCGGCTCGAAACGATTCAAGTGGCGACATGCACGCTCTTCTCAAAACGCTGAAACGCGCCGTGACGCTCGCGACCGGGGGCGGTTCGCATCCGTCAGAGCCCCCCATGATCATGCGTGAGGAGGGCGTTCTCGTCCATCGACTTCCGGCGAATACATCCGGCGCCGTCCATTTCGCACACACCATCACGTGCGATAATATCGACACGCAAAAGTCGTATACCGTCTCAGCATCGATCTATATTCCGCAGGGCTTCGCCGGAAAATCGATCGACCTTTCGTTGTATGGCTACCGTACGGTATCCGGTACACCCGTCGATCTGAACAAGCGGGATGCCTGGCAGCATGTCTCGGCGACCGCCGAGATCCCGCCCCATCAACACGGTCTCGTTCCCGCTCTGACCGTCGACCACGACGGGACGCAGCCATCGTCGATCTACTCGAAGGACTGGCGACTCGTCAGTGCCCCGAGGCGACGATCGTTCAAGCACGTCACGTGCGCGGAGCTCGCAGCGATCAGTCCGGACGCGCGGATCATCGGCGATATCCCCGATGTCAGCGTGCCGGTGACTCCGATCCGTTACGGGCAGACGACGAAGCCGGATTTTCCGGTCGTCGAATATCCCCCCGACGGCTGGACCCCCCGCACCATGGAGTTCCGCGACCAGAAGGTCTACGAGCTTCACGGCGCCGTCATTCACGGTGAAGAGGGCATCGTGACCGTCGGCGATCACGTCCTCGAAGAGACATATCTTCTCGCCTCGCTCGACAAGATCAAGCTGCGGTGGGCCGGTGACGGAACCGCCAGCTTCGAATGCACCGAGCCTACCGGCATCATCAGCAAAGGCTCGCATCATTTCTCGGGGTATCCCGGCAATCGCAACTACGCACATTGGATGGTCGACATTCTGCCGTCGATCGAGACGCCTGCGACGAGCGGCGATTCAGCTCTGATCCTGCCGGAACTGTATCATCACTGGCAGTCTGCGACATTGGACATGGTGGACACCGATCATGTCCGCGTGCTGCTCAAGGGCGAGCAGACGGTCCGATGCGAAAAGCTGACCATCAGCTACATGCGGCTGGTCGATTCAGGCCATTGGCCGCATCCGAGCCGGCTCGCCGTCGCCAGCCGGATCACCGCCCATGTGAACCCCGATCCGGCGGCCCGCCGCAGGATCTACATCAGCCGCCGTGACTCGGGCGCCCGCAGGATGGTGAACGAGGCGGAGATCATCGCCCTCGCCGAGGAGTTCGGCTTCGAAATCCTGACTCTGACCGGCATGCCGATCGCGGAGCAGATCCGTGCCTTCGCCGAGGCCGAGATCGTGCTCGGATCGCACGGCGCCGGCCTGTCGAACGTGATCTTCTGTCGCGACGGCACGATCTTCTGCGAGATGCTCGTCGACGGCTACGTTCAGTGGTCGATGCGCCGTCTGGCTAGTGTTCTTCCCCTGAGATACGGCTGTGCGATCGGGCGCGAGATCGGCTCCGAGGCCAACCAGCACGACAAGCAGTGGCGGATCGATCCCGACCGCGTCAGGGAGATGGTGCAGGCAGCCCTCGCCGACATCCCGTGATCGCGACGGACGGGTCCGGGACCGCGCCCGGACCTCGCCGGTTTGTCACCCGTCGGTGACCTCGATGCGGACATGCGGGCTGACGCGCGGGGCCGTGCCGGGCGCCAGGGCGTAGTGCAGCCTCTGGCTCCCCGCTTCCACGAACTGGCAGCGCTTGAACACGTCGCGGCACGGCGTGTTGGAGTTGGTCTCGACGATCTGCCCCTCGATGGTGGAGGCGCCCCGGTCGCGA
This sequence comes from Methylobacterium sp. SyP6R, assembly GCF_019216885.1. Taxonomy (NCBI): domain Bacteria; kingdom Pseudomonadati; phylum Pseudomonadota; class Alphaproteobacteria; order Hyphomicrobiales; family Methylobacteriaceae; genus Methylobacterium; species Methylobacterium synurae. Next base: position 6,155,759 of record NZ_JAAQRC020000001.1, read on the forward strand.
CGCAGGACCGCGACGATGTGAGCCATGACTGCCGTCTCGATCTCCATTCCCAGCACGCGGCAACTCATGACGAATTGCTGGATTCGGCTCTCCCGGGTGAAGACGACCCCGACCGTTCCGTATTCGGTGAATCTGTCCTTGACGCTGAAGGCGTGGATCGTGCCGCCGCTCTCGAAGTAGGCCCGATAATCCTCCAGCCCCCAACGGATGCCGGTCGTATTGAACTGGTTCGTCTTGTTGACGAGCTCGAAGATGCGAGAAAATGTCCGATGCCCGTGATCCGCGACCTCCCAGATCGAGAGGGTCGAGCCCAGTCCCGAGAGGAAATCCTCCCGCGACATGCTGGCCCTCTCCTCCTCGCGGGCGAATTGCTGCCTGAGCATCTGCTCGCGGCGCTGCGATTCGCTGCTCCGCTTGGCGATCTGCGTTTCGGGCGACCACAGCAGGATGCGGCGGATGACGAAGGGATCGGACCCGATCGTGCGGATGCCGGGCAGCGCCGCCTTCACGGATTCGCGTTCGACCGGATTGTCGTCGACGAACACCGCGCTCGCCGGCGTCAGCGACAGTTTCTGGAGGATCGCCCGGATGTTCTCCGCCTTCGGCTCCCAGTTGATGCCGGCCGCCACGAAGTCGGAGAACTTCACGAAGGGCGGCTGAACGGCGTCGTCCCATTTCTGCTCGACCAGGTGCTGGTCGTTCTTCGAGGCGATCGCCGTCATGATGCCGCGCCGTCGCAGATGATGCACCGCCTCCCAGAGTCCGAGCGGCCACCCGTCCGAGTAGGGCCACTTCTCTCCGGGTTGATAATGCTCGACCAGTTGACCGCGCCACAGGGTGTTATCGAGGTCGAAGATGACGACCTTGACCATATCGATCTGCTTGAAGGATCGATACATGGCCTCGATCTGGCGAAACACTGTCCGGAAGAATTCCTCGGTCCTGTTCTCGTAGGTCGTGCCGAGATCGGGAATCGGCTCGATGCGGCCCGGATCCGGCGCCGTCCAGTAGGGCATGTGCTCGTGCCCGGACCAGTCCGGGTAGATCACCGAACCATGGGTCGAGAACACGATCGCGTCATCGAGGAAGTACCGCTTGCCGACTGAGGCGGCGATCGATTCGATATCCGCCACGAACATGTTGGCATAGCATCGCGCCGTCTCGGATAGATATTTATTCAATTCAGATACAACAAAACAAAGATCGCTATCGCCATTTTCGTCGTAGAGACTTGCCGATATATGTCGTTGTGGCACAACGAAATTCGACAACAATGTCAAAATGCCGGTCTGTAGATTGTATTTTATGGCATTTTCGAGCATCCGATCGATGTTCGCCTTGCCGAGCGCGATCCAGTCGACAGGCGATCGTGAGAGTTCGGCATCGACCTGCCGGAGCGCCGCGTCGGTGAGGACGGATCGCAGCGGCAACTGAATGTATTGCAGGTCGAAGTGACCGATCTCATCGTCGTCCTTCTCAGGAAGTTCAGCCGCGTTGTTGAAAAGAATGTAATCTATTTTACTTTCTTTATATAGATCCCTGAGACGGATGACATACGCCTCTGACAGGCACGATCCAATGAACAGAATATTGGGATATTGGATCGGCGTGACTTCCAGGTCCCTGGGAAACAAAAAATCCGCCGCATCCATGACCTGGTATCCCTTCAGTGATCCGTACAAACTCGGTGCTGCAGAGAATCCGACCTGCCCTGCTCTCACTCTCGGAGCGGTCACAGTCTCCTTCAGATCGGCCATTCGCGGGCGTCGATGCCCCCATCTGGTCGCCCTCCCTGCTCTAGCGGAGGCTGAAAGGGTGCGTCCAGATGCGGCGCCGTTTCGCACGCCGTCCCGATGGCCGCATCGAGGTCGGCCCGAGCCGGAATCTCGGCACCGCACCCTGGCCGGGGCGCGGGAGCCCGGGCATTGCCCCGCGCTCCCCGTCGGGGAACGCAGAGGTTCGGAAAAAACCCGTTCGGCCCCGGCCCGACCTGAGCTAGACACGGGCCCACGATGCTGATCGAGAAAGCCGCCCTTCCGGCCTCCGGGCGCGCCCCGTCCCCCGGCCTTCACCTCCCGCCCCGGCTCCTGCGGAGGGCGCTCCGCCTGCGCCGGGTCGGGACCGTCGGGCTGGTGCTCTATGCCCTCGTGCTCGGCGCGGTGCTGGGCCTCGCCAGCGCCAACTGGGCGACACGGGGGCGCCCTCCCTTCGGGGGCGTCACCCTCAACGCCTGGACCGCCTGGCCGAAGATCGGGTCGCGGGACGCCGACCCCTACGTGCGGGCGATCCATGCCCGCACCGGCGAGATCCCGCTGGCGCTGGGCGAGGGCCTGCTGCTGACCGCGCTCACCGACGATGCCGGGCAGCGGCTCGATCCGTCCTGCCGCTACCGCATCGCCGGCGCCACGCCGCCGGCCCGGGCCTGGACCCTGACGGTGGAACGCAGCCGCCATCCGAAGCCCGCCGACGCGCAGGCGACCAGGCCCCCGGCGGGTCCGCCGCCGCGCACCGGCTTCACCTCGACGGAGGTGCTGCGCGACCGCGACGGCCGCTTCTCGGTGATCGTGAGCCCGACCGTGCAGCCCGGCAACTGGCTGCCGATGCCGGAGGGCAACGGCTCGATCCGGCTGGTGCTGCGCCTCTACGACACGCCGGTGGCGGCGAGCACCGGCGTGCTCGAGCGCGAGGGCGTGCCCTCGATCACCCGGGAGGATTGCCCGTGACGCCCCTCGGCCGCTTCGTCCTCGCCACCCTGTGCGGCCTCGTGCTCGCCGGCCTCGTCCACGTCGCGACGGTGCTGGCGATCCCCTATCTCGCCGCCGGCGACGCCGTGGCGCGCTCGCGGGCGACGCTGTCCAACGACACCTCGGTGCTGGTCCACGCCGCCGAAGTCGGCGGTCCCGCCGAGCCGGCGGAAGGGTGGCTGCCACTGCCGGATCCGGCGGTGGCGGTCGGCGTCTGCGCCTACGACCTCGACGACGGTCCGGTGCGGATCACCGCCGAGACCGGCCCCCTGCTCGAGACGATCGCCCTGCACGGGCGCAGCGGCGCCTACTACGCCATCACCGACCAGGCCGCCTTGCGCGGCACGGTCGAGCTCGTGATCATGACCAAGCGCCAGTTCGACGAGGCGCTCGCCAGCGCCGACGAGGACGAGCGCAACCGCGACGTGCGCATCATCGCGCCGAACCGGCAGGGCTTCGTCAGCGTGCGGGTGCTGGCCGCCCTGCCGAGCCAGCAGGCTCAGGCCAACGAGGCCGCCCGCTCGGTCTCCTGCACCATCGACGGGCCGGACGAGTAGGTAGAGACGCCCGTGCGGGCGTCGCGATCAGCCTGCACCTCTCATATGGTTTCCGATTGATCGCTTCGCGATGCGGAAACCGGCTTCGCTCAGGCGTGTGAAGCCTACGGCTTCACCGCGCAGGCTGGTGATACGGCGTCCGGAAGGAATCCTCCGGACGCCGTATCATCCCTTGCGCACCAGCACCACCGGGCCGGGCTCGGGCGGCACGAGGCCGCAGCGCATCTCGGCATCCGGCGGCAGCAGCGGATCGAGCAGGTGCCGGCGCGAGTCCAGGAAGGCGAGGGAGCGCTCGGTCGCGATCGCCTCCTCCTCGGGAGCGGCCACCAGCAGGTGCTCGAGGGCGTAGCGGTAGGAGGCGGAGCGCGCCCCGGTCTCCAGCCGCACCCAGGCGATGAGGCAGCGGTTCTCGGCCACCCGCATCGCGGCGCTGCGCACGTCGCGGTCGTCGAGGGTGGTGATGAAGGGCAGGCTCTGGAGCCGCGTCAGGTCGGCCCGCACCACCCGCGCCGCCATCTCGGCGAAGGCCGGGATCAGGCGCCCATCGGCCACGAGGTCGTCGGAGAGACGCCGGTAGCGCGAGATCGCCGAGCGGAACGGCACGCCGGTGATCGCCTCGTAATAGGCGGCCGGGTCGGAGAGGCGCCAGCTCGCGGGCAGCACCCGGGCACGGGTGAGGTTGTCGAGGGCGGCATCGAACGCGCTGCGCTCCCGGGCCGGCATCAGGAAGCGCCAGGCGCGGTCGCGAAGTGCGCGCTCGTCCTCCGTGAAGGGAAACAGCGAGGCCGGCTCGCCGCGCTCATGCGCCGCGATGGTGCCGGCGGCATCGATCAGGCTGTTCCAGGCGGTCGGCGCCGGGCGGCCGAAATCGCCCTGCTGGGCACAGGCCGCCACCAGCGGCACGACGAGAAGGACGCGGGCGAGCGGCAGAGCGCGGTGCGGCATGGGGCGGCGCCGAGATCTAGCGCCGGCAGCGCCGCTCGGGCGCGGGGCGGCCGGGCTCGGCGGGATCGGGCAGCCTCTCATAGCGCACTCCCGTGAACAGAAGGATCGTGCCGCGGACCGCGTCCACGGAAGGGGAATCGGCCGGGCTGCCTGCGACGGAGCGCAGGCTCGCGACCGGGAACGGGATGACGTCCGCCGAGGGACGCCGCTGGTGGCCGACCATGTGTGCTCTCCCGCCTCCGCCCATGTCCCTCTCCGCCCAAGGCCCTTGACGCCCAAGGCCCTCCGGCACGTCCCTCCGGGACCGCCGCCCATCGCGACCTCATGCGCGGACGAAACCACGTACATGGTTAATGGACTGTTTCCAGCGAGCGACCGCCGAGGCGCCGGCCGGCCGGCGGCGTAAACCATCGGTGACCGCGCATGCGAGCTATCCCCGTTGTCCCCAGGCGGGGGGCCGACGGCTGCCCGCAGCCTTAAGCGTCGCTTTACGCAGTCCCTCGCATTCTCGGGCTCGCTTTCATGTCCTGCGTACCCGATCGCCCATGGCCCGCTCCGCCGCCGACGCTCCGCCGGACCTCTCCGGCCTCCTCGACCTCGCGCGAGACCGGAGTCTCGACATGAAACCGGTCCTGCTGCGGGTGCAGACGGACCTGTTTCGCGCCGCCCCCGTGCGGGACGTCGCGACGATCCGGGCCTTCGAGTCCCTCGCTTGCGGGCTGATCCCGACGGTCGATTCCGCCACCGCCGAGATCGTCGCCCAGAAGCTCGCGCCGCTCGCCGACACGCCCCAGAGCGTGCTGACGCTGCTCGCCGCCCATGGCGGCGGCGCCCGCGACGCGGTGCTGGCGCTCGCCCCGGTCCTGTCGACGGCTCTGCTCGACGCCGCCGGCAACGGGCCGGAGCTCGACGCGGTGATCGCCCTGCGGCACGACCTCGGCCGGGCGCTCGTCGACGACCTCAGCCAGCGCGACGAACCGGATGTCGACCTGGCGCTCGCCCGCAACGGGACGGCGCCGCTGGCCGGGGCCGCCCTGGAGCGGCTGGTGGAGCGGGCGCGCGGGAGGCCGGAGCTGGCCGCCCTCCTGGTCGCCCGCGCCGACCTGCCGCCGGGCGACCTCGCGCCGCTCTACCTGCAGGCGGGCCCGGAGCGCCGGGCGGCGATCCGCGACGCCGTCGCCGCCCGCGCGGCCCTGCGTCCCCAAGGCCGGGCCGGCATGCGCGCCGCCGGCGCCGCGCTCACCGCCTTCGCGGCCCGCGGCGAGCCGGAGGGGTTCGAGGTGGCGCTCGGCGAAGCGCTCGGCATGCCGGGGGTGAGCTTCCGCGCCACCGAGCCGGAGCGGCGCGACCTCCTGGCTCTCGCCCTGCGGGCGGCCGATCTGGCGGAAGAGGAGGCGGTGTTCATCTTCCTGCGCCTCGATCCCTCGATCGCCCGCTCGGTCGAGGCGGTGTTCGGCCTCACCGAGCTGTTCCGCGCCATGGATGCGGCTACCGCCCGCGACCTCGTCGCCTCGATCCTCGGCGGCGAGCCGGGCGCGCGCACCGCCACCCCCGACCAGCACCGCCCGGCCCACGGCCCGGCCTCGCCGCGCCTGCGCCCGGCCGCGGCGCCGTCCCTGCGCCCGAGCCTGCCCGAGCGGACCCGCCAGGCTCGCTGAGACGGAGCGCGTCGAGGGGCAAGCGCGGCGGTTTCCCCTCGATCATGAAATCGGCTAGGCGTGGCGCTCCGGACGCCGCGCCGCCTTCGAGCCGGACGCGCGACGGGACAACGAGACACGTCTCGGGAGAGCCTCGTGAGTGCCAGCCTGCCGGTCGCCCTGCCCGATATCGGCGACTTCAAGGACGTTCCGGTGGTCGAAATCCTGGTGAAGCCGGGGGACCGGATCGCCGTCGACGACCTCTTGATCAGCATCGAATCCGACAAGGCCACCATGGAGGTCCCCTCGCCGGTGGCGGGCGTGGTGGCCGAGATCCTGGTGGCGCCGGGCACGCGGGTCTCGAAAGGAATGCCGATCCTGACGGTCGACACCTCCGGCGAGGCCGCCGCGCCGGCGCCCCAGGCGGCCCCCGCTCCCGAAACCGCTCCGCCGCCGGCGGCGTCCGCGTCCGCGTCCGAGATATCCGCCACGGCCGACACCCACGCCACGCCCTCCGTGCGCGCCTATGCCCGCGAGCTCGGCGTCGATCTCGCGGGCATCCCGGGCACCGGCCCGCAGGGGCGCATCCTGCGCGAGGACGTGCTGGCCTTCGTCCGCGGCCAGATGGCGCCCCCCTCCCCCGCCGCGGGTCCGGCCGCCGCTCCCCCGCCCGCCCCGTCCGGAATCGGCGCCGGCCTGCCGGCCTGGCCGCAGGTCGATCACGGCAAGTTCGGCCCGGTGCGGCGGGATTCGCTGTCGCGCATCCAGCAGATCTCCGGCCAGGCGCTCACCCGCAACTGGCTGACGATCCCGCACGTCACCAATTTCGACCATGCCGACGTCACCGAGACCGAGGCCTTACGCCGCGAGCTGAACGGCGCCGGCCGGCCTGGGGCGCACAAGGTCACCATGGTGGCGATCCTGATCAAGGCCGCCGCCGCCGCGCTCCGGGCCTACCCGCGCTTCAACGCGGCGCTCGACGGCGACGGTCTGATCCTGAAGGACTACGTGCATGTCGGCTTCGCGGTCGACACGCCGCGGGGCCTCCTGGTGCCGGTCTTGCGCGACTGCGACCGCAAAGGCCTCGTCGAGATCGCCCAGGAGATGGGGGAACTGGCCGAGCAGGCCCGCGCCGGCACCCTGCCGCCCGCGTCCATGCAGGGCGGCGGCTTCTCGGTCTCCTCGCTCGGCGGCATCGGCGGCGACGGCTTCACGCCGATCATCAACGCGCCCGAGGTGGCGATCCTGGGCGCGGCGCGCTCGCGCATCGAGCCGGTCTGGGACGGCACCGCCTTCCAGCCGCGGCTGATCCTGCCGCTCAGCCTGTCCTGGGACCACCGGGCGGTGGACGGTGCGGCGGCGGCGCGCTTCCTCTCCCACCTCGCCGCCGTACTCACCGACCTGCGCCGGGGCGCCCTGTGATCCGGCCGCTCGCGCCGGGCGACCATCCGGCCCTGGCGCGGCTCTTTGCCGAGATGCAGGACCATTACGGCGGGTCGTGCCCGCCGCTCGCCGAGGTCGAGGCGGCGCTCGCCGGGCGCCCTGCCGGCACCGAGTTCCTGGTCGCGGAAGACGGCGCCGATCTCGCGGGCTTTGCCGCCTTCTCGGCGATCTATCCCGGCCCGGGCCTCGCGGGCGGCCTGTTCCTCAAGGAGCTGTTCGTCGGCGCCCGCCACCGCGGCGCCGGCCACGGCCGCGCCCTGGTGCGGGCGGTGGCGCAGGAGGCCGTGGCGCGGGGGCTGAAGCGGGTGGATTGGACGGCGGATGCCGGGCAGCCGGCGCTGCTCGCGTTCTACGAAGGGCTCGGGGCGGCGCCGAAGCCGGAGAAGGTGTTTTTCCGGCTTGATGGGGAGGCGCTGGCTAGGCTTGGCAATTGCAGCCGATAACCCTTTCAGCATTAAATACGGCGGTTATATTTATTTTGCAATTGATAATATTTGAAATTATAATCTGACAATATAACTATTTTTTGAAAAACATGGCGCGATTTTCCTCTATTATAGCGCGAGACTCTGGATCTTGGACCGGAATTTCGGCATCCAGCGTCCTTACAGCTTCCTCGTTCTCTCCTTGCACTTCTACTTTTACCCTTTGTACGTCTTCCTTTTTCTCATATGGCCAATATTTTTTAAAATCTTGATACGATCTTGGAAGCATATCTGCTTTGATTGCTTCATTTTTCCGAGGTAGAAATGGAAATTCGATGCCCTCATCTCTCATAAAAGCGTCCAGAAATGTCTTCAATAAATGTGGTTGCGCGTCTTTGTCCCCGCTGATCGCTTGCTCGAAGGCACGAACCTCGCGTCGAAACGCTCGGCGTTCGGTATCGAGCGCGATTATCGGGTATGGCCTATTGAAAATAACACCTTTCAAACCCTCTCTACCGCCGTATCTGAAAGAAAAATTGAATTCTCCATTCGAACATAGGCACGAAAGCAGATAGGCAACCTCTAACGAAAGGGCCAATCTGTCTGGACCAGCGTGCTTGGCAACTCTAAATCCAGCATCTATTTCTTTTCCTAAAAATTCGTACTTTGATGGCTCTTTATCGCCGCCGGCCTCTACGGATTCGTGATCTTGCAATCCGATTTGCGCATCGGAGACATCAGCGTGCTTTTGATCGACAGGAACTGTTACATTTGGAGCAGGGAAAGCAGCACTCCAAACCACCCCCTTTACATCAAGATCAATATGACTTTTCTCTAAATATCTTGAATAACTTTCTAAAGATTTTGTGAATGCCCATATGCTGCAAATGCTCAAGCTTGATACAAAAAATAATTTCATCACCAACTGTCTTCCATACTTGAGGGCTGAGTCCTTCATTGGCATCGTCAACGATTGCACACCTATCAAATTCCCTATTCAGCATTCGAGGAAACTCGCGATAGAAATGGCGCGTTTCATCGACCCATCTCTGCCGAGCGGTTCGTTGCACGATATCCCGCCCCTTTCCGCCTTTGTAAGCCGTTGACCCCACTAGGTCGACAGACATGAATAGGCGCAACCTGTAATTAGGGCAGAAATATTCAGACATTTTTTTCTCAAATAGTGCGGAGTCTTATTTGAGCGGCATGAGCGCTCACACCAAACTCAGAAGCAATAGAAGCAATGTCATTGCCGTGACGATCTGCTGCACATTTAAATAGATCGGCAGGCATTAAAAATGCCGCCGCGAACCAGTTAGCTTCCCATTCCGCGCGGCGTTGAATATTATCTGTCTCGTCCACCCAGCGCGTTGCAACCATCATATCTCCAGGGTGTCGCTTCTTTATGAGCGGAAAATGCAAAAATAGATGACCCAACTCATGAGCTATAGTGAACCTGTCACGTTCAGCCGATGTCAATCCAGACATAAATATCGTGAACTCGCCATCGGGATTGACGTGGATAGAGTCAGCGCTTTCAATAGCAGAAAACAATGGCCGATAGGCAATCTGCCCGCCAATCACAGAGAGCAGCGGCTCGATAGGGTCGCCAGGGATGTATCCCAAGTCAGCTGCAATACCTTCGGCAATTTTATGCACTTCAGGCTTCGTCAGCATAGACGGGATGGGGCTCACTTTATCCACGTCACACCTCTACCCATGCTTACCCACCTTGTACCACATTTGTCCACAGGAACATACCACGAACATACACAGAGAGCCATACAACTGGAGACAAGAAGGTGCGCTTTAGCACCGCACTCTCACAAATTGCATTTTCGACCGCTTAGCTAAGAAATGCCACTTTACGGCATCCCCTTCAGAATCCGGCGTATAAAATAATCCATCCATACTTTCTGCATGTTAAAACATATAGATATATTATATAATTTTGATACAATAGATATATCCTCTCTTTTATCTCTGCCAAAATAATGATTTTACGGATTTTCGCGTTGAGATGACCAGGCGCACAACAACTGCCGTTTGCGTTACCAAATTGCGTCACTTGAGGGTAGCGCCAAGAATGAAATACTGGGTGCATCCGCCCTCCCCCGGGTCTAAGCTAGGGCTATGGACGAGAGCGACGCCCTCCTCGCCGCGCTCCATCGCACGGCGGAGCCGGAGGCTGCCCGGGCGGTGGAGCGGCTGCTGCGGCACGGGTCCGACGAGGACCTGGCGCGGATCAACGCCGTGCACCTCGCAGCGCAAGCCGGGCTCGACGACGAGCCGGTGATCGCCGCGCTCCTGCACGGGGCGCGGCTCGGCCTCCTCGAACTGTCCTGGAACGTGCTGTGTCCGAGTTGCGGCGGCGTGATCGAGGCACCGGCGAGCCTGCGCGGCGTGAGGTCGGAGGGCTATCACTGCGCCTTCTGCGCCCTCGACAGCGAGCCGGTCCTCGACGACACGGTCGAGGTGACCTTCACGGTGAGCCCGCGGGTCCGGCGCATCGCCGCGCACGATCCCGACGGGCTCGGGTTCTGGGATTACCAGCGCCAGGTCTTCTTCGGCTCCGGCGTCGCCTTCCCGGAGCCCGAGGCCTTCGCAGGCCTCGCGGAGCGGGCGACCGTCGAATCGGTCGAGCTGAAAGCCGGCGAGCGGATGATCCTGGCGCTGCAGCTCGGGCCCGAGCCGCTGATCGTGCTCGATCCCGTCACCCACGCCGCCCACAGCCTCACCGTCGAGGGCGAGCCGACGCAGGAGCGCCAGGATCTCGCCCTGGTGTTCGACAGCGCGCGGGCGAGCGCCGGCAGCGGCACGTTTCGCCCCGGTCCGTTACGGCTCTCCCTCGACAACCGCAGCTCCGGGCGGGTGCTGCCGACGATCTTCCGGGTCGGGCCGGATTTCGAAGAACTGCTCGGCGGGCGACGGTCCTTCCTCACCGCCAAGCGGCTCCTCAGCAACCAGACCTTCCGCGATCTCTACCGCACCGACACGCTCGACATCGACCAGCGGCTCAAGATCCTGAGCCTGACCTTCCTGTTCACCGACCTGAAGGGCTCGACCGAGCTCTATGCCCGGGTCGGCGACCTCGTCGCCTACGACCTGGTGCGGGCGCATTTCCGGATCCTGCACGAGATCGTCGCCGCCGAGGGCGGGGCGGTGGTGAAGACGATCGGCGACGCCGTGATGGCGACCTTCCCGAGCCCGCACCGGGCGGTGGCGGCGGCGCTCCGGATGCGGGCGGCGATGCGCGAGCTGAACCGGGAGCGCGGGGCCGACGATCTCGTGCTCAAGATCGGGCTGCACGAGGGGCCCTGCCTGGCGGTGAGTCTGAACGACCGCCAGGATTACTTCGGGCAGACCGTGAACGTGGCGGCGCGGGTGCAGCAGCTGGCGAGCAGCGGCGGCATCTTCGCCACCGACGCCGTCCTGCGCCACGCGGAATCCGCCCGCCACCTCGCCGAGAACGGGGTTTCGGCCCGGGGCGAGCTGCGCCGCTTACGAGGCATCGGCGAGCCGGTCCCGGTTCACGAATTCATCTGAGGTCCGGCGGAACGCCGTGATCGACCAGCCCGAGACGCGGCACGACCGTGCCGGGGCCAAGGATGGCGCCGGGCGCCACCACGGCATTGGCGCCGAGCCGTGCCCCGTCCCCGACGAGGGCGCCGAACTTGGAGACCTCGGTGTCGATCGTCGCGCCGTCATGCCGGAACGCCACCGTGGCGCCGGGCCATTCGTTGCGGTGATTGGCGATGACGGCCCCGGCCTCGAGGTTGACGCCCCGGCCGATCACGCTCTCGCCGACGAAGTTGAAATGCGCGAGCGCCGTGCCGGCGAACAGGAACGAGGCCTTCAGCTCCGTGCCGGGCCCGATCGTGCAGGCCTCTTCCAGCCAGGCGCCGCCCCGCAGGGTGGCGCCGTGGCCGATGAAGCAACGCGGCCAGACGATGAGCGGGGCCTTGAGCACAGCACCGGATTCGATCCGGGCGCTGCGATGAACCGCCATCTCGTCGGCGACCGCAAAGTCGTCGGACAGGCCGGCGAGGAGCCGGCGGACGATGTCGCCCGCTGCCGCCGTGAGCGACCAGGGCGGCTCGGCGGCGAGATCCGCGAGGGCGGAGGAGGGAAAGGCCGGGATGTGGCGGGCGAGCAGGCTCACTGTCACCTCCGGCCCTCCGGCTCAGTCGCAGACGCGAGATCAGTCGCAGACGCGCACGCGGCGGATATAGACGTCGCCGAACTCGTCGACCATCCGGCGGCGGACGGTGTAGCAATCCGGGCCATAGGCCGGGGCGTAGCCGTAGGCGGGCCCGCCATAGACCGGCGTGTAGCCGTAGGCCGGGCCGGGGGCATAGCCGTAGCCGTAGGCCGGGCGCGCACCGGCGGCGATCGCGCTGCCGAGGGCGAGGCCGCCGACCGCGCCGAGGGCGAAGGCCGGTCCGGCCCGCCAGCGCGCCTCGGCCGGGGCGGCGCCGGCCAGGGTCACGCTCGCCAAGGTCGCCGCGGCCACGCAGACGGATGCGATGCGCTTCATGGCAAATCCCCATGATTTCGAGAGTGAGGGAAGACGTCGCGAGCACCGGAGCCGACTTTGCGGCTTGGCCGTGCCCGATGTCCCGAGGTATCGCACCGTCACGCTGAATGCCGGCTGAAGCGTGGGCTTAAAGTTCCTTCAGGAAAGCTCAGGTCGCGTCGGCGGCGGGTTTCACCTGCACGATGCGGTGGCCCGAGACCTCGGCGCCGGCCTCCGGGGCGAGGCGGCGGAACGAGAAGGTGGAGAGCCCGGAGAGGATCGAGACCGCCAGGAAGGCGGGCCAGAAATCCTCCGCCCGGATCTCGGTGCGGCCGTGCCATTCGGCCGCCGACTGGAGCGCGAAGGCCCCGAAGGCGACCCCGATGCTCAAGGAGAGCTGCTGCGCCACGCTGGCGAGGCTCGTCGCCGCGCTCATGTCGCGCGGATCGACGTCGGCATACGCGATGGCATTGACGGCGGTGAATTGCAGCGAGCGGAAGCAGCCGCCGATCAGCAGCACCGCGACGATGAGGGCATGCGGCGTGCTGGCAGTAAACAGGCCGTTGACCGCGAGCAAAGCCGCCGCGACCACCGCGTTGAGGGTCAGCACCGCCCGGAAGCCGAAGGCGCGCAGGATGCGGGCGGCGATGGTCTTCATGAACAGCGCGCCGGCGGCGGCCGCGAAGGTGATGAGGCCCGAATGCAGCGGATCGAGCCCGAAGCCGAGCTGGAGCATCAGGGGAAGCAGGAACGGGATCGCGCCGGTGCCGATGCGGAACAGGCTGCCGCCGAGCACCGCCGCCCGGAAGGTCGGGTACGCCAGGAGATCGAGGCGGATCACCGGATGCTCGACCCGGCGGCTATGGGCGAGATAGAGCCCGCACAGCACGATGCCGGCGCCGGTGCAGGCCCAGGACACCGCTTCCGGCAGGAGGTGGCGCCCGCTGGAGGCCAGTCCCAGCATCAGGCTCGCGAGCCCGGTGCCCGAGAGGACGAAGCCGACGAGGTCGAGGGGCGGGCGCGCCTCCTCCTTGATGTCCTGGAAGTACCGGGTGGCGAGCAGGATGCCGGCGAGCCCGATCGGCAGGTTGATGAAGAAGATCCAGCGCCAGTGCAGGGCCGTGGTGATGAAGCCGCCGAGCGGCGGGCCGATCACCGGGCCGACCAGCGCCGGGATGGTGAGGGTGGCGAGCGCCTGGACCAGCTCGCCCTTCGGCACGCTGCGCAGGAGCACGAGGCGCCCGACCGGCACCATCATCGCCCCGCCCATCCCCTGGAGGAAGCGGGCGGCGACGAACCAGCCGAGCGAGTTCGAGGCCGCGCAGGCGAGCGAGCCGGCCATGAACACCGCGAGCGCCCAGCGGAACACCGTGCGGGCGCCGTAGCGGTCGGCGGCCCAGCCGCTGATGGGGATGAAGATCGCCAGGCTGACCAGGTAGGAGGTGAGCGCCAGCTTCAGGGCGATCGGGTCCTCGCCCATATCCGCGGCGATCGCCGGCAGCGACGTCGCGAGCACGGTCGAGTCCGTGTTCTCCATGAACAGGGCCGTCGCGACGACGAGGGGGACGATCCGGGCGGTACGCATGGCGCCCTATCTAGCGTCACCGTCGTTCGTCGGAAGCGCGAATCGGCGGGGGCTGTCCCGTCATCCATGCCGTGGATGCGGGGCCGCCCGAAGATTGTCACCCGATCGTGACCGAATGCGCTCCGCCGACACTCTGGAGCGATCCCGGGCAAGCCCGGGAATCGCCTCGGCAAGGGTCGATCGGCAAGGGTCGACCTGCTCCGTTCCACCGGAACAGGTCGGCGGCAAAACCGCCTCACTCCGCCGCCGCCCGCACCGACAGATCGGCGGCCGCGAATCGAGGCACCGAGACCTCCGCCACCGGCAGGGCGGCGTCGTCGGAGAGCGCCACGAAGCGGCTCCCGTCATAGGCGTGGAGGGTGCCGGTCCCGATCTCGAAGAACCAGCCGTGCAGGGAGAGCCGCCCCCTGGCCAAAGCCGATGCCACGCTCGGATGGGTGCGCAGATGCGTGAGCTGCACCACCACGTTCTCGAGGGCCAGCGCCCGCAGGCGGTCCGTCGGGTCGATGTCGTCCGGATAGGCCTCGCAGACGATCCGGTCGGCGGCGTGGCTGTGGCGCAGCCAGGCGGCGACGTTCGGCATGTCCTTCAGCGCCCCGGGCTGCATCAGCCCCTTCATGGCGCCGCAATCCGAGTGGCCGCAGACCACGATGTCGCGCACGCCGAGCGCCACCACCGCGTACTCGATCGCCGAGGAGACGCCGCCATTCATCTCGGCGAAGGGCGGCACGATGTTGCCGGCGTTGCGGCAGACGAACAGCTCGCCGGGGCCCGCCTGGGTGATGTGCTCGGGCGAGACCCGGGAATCGGCGCAGGCGATGATGAGCGCCTTGGGCTGCTGCCCGTCGCGCACGAGGCGCTCGTACATCCGCTGCTGCCCGGGGAAGACGCTGCCGCGGAAGGTGGAAATGCCCTGGATGATGCTGCTGTCCACGAGGGGTCCTTGTGGTGAAGGATGACAAAAGCTTCCTGGATCGAGAGCTTCTCGGATCGAGCGCAGTCATACCAATGGCCCAAGATGCTGACGCATCGGGCCATTGATCCATCTCGAATTTTCGATTTCAAACCAGAGGCTTGGCGAAAATTCGAGAGCGGAACCAAAGGTCGTTTCCAACGACCGTTGGTATCACCTCCCCGGACAGCCATGCCGCGAAGGGGAGGAGGAGAGACCGGTTACCGCCCGACGGCCCAGCGGCCGCGCTCGGCAACCATCGGCTGGCCCAGGATCTCGCCCAGGATCTCGCGCTGGATCTCGCCGGTGCCGGCCCGCTGCGAGAACTGCGAGCGGGGATCGTGATAGGGGCCGGTGACGTAGCTGCTCATGAACCCGCCGCCGGCGGCCTGCCGGCTGCCTTCGCCGCCTTCGGCCCATGCGGCGGCCGGCACGGCGAAGACGGCCAGAACGGTCGTGATCGCGATCGTCTTCATGACGTCATTGCCTTTCGAGAGATTGTCTTTGCGGGCGAAATATCTGCCGTCATTCGATGAAGATGAGAATGACGCAAGAATAATTTTCGCGATGTGCGACCACGCACCCCCGCAAAATCCAAACGATAATCCCGCGCGGGACGAGACCGGGTGCGGTTGCGCACGTCTGTGCTGGACGACAGCGCTCCTCGACGGATGAACGAACGGGTGTCGACGTCCACCCACCCGGCTTGACCGCTCCGGCCCGCGCGGCCCATACCTCGCGCAACATCGAGGAGGCCCATGGTCACCATCGCGAGACGGCCCTCGGGCCTGCCCCCGCGCACCGGACCGGCGCGGCCCACCGGCGCCCCACTCTCTGGCGCTCCCTCCCCCCGGTTCCGTCGCCCGCTCTGATGGACCGCGATCCGATCGTCTTCGCCTGGCGCGCCGCCAAGCGCCGGCACGCCGTCGCCGTCGCCGTCGCCCTCGGGCTCGGCGGCCCGCTGGTCGGGCTCGGGCTGCTGGCGCTCCGCGACCTCGTCGACGAGCTGCTGGCGCTCGCCGAGCCGGGACGGGGGCCGCTGCATTTCCTCCACCTCGTGGTGCCGCTGCCCGAGCGGCTCAGCGGCGGCCAGGGGCACGGTTTGGTGCTGATGTCCGGCTGGCCGCTGCCGGACAGCGCCCTGACCCTGTGGGCGCTCGGCTGCCTGATCGGCGTGGCGCTCAGCCTCGCGCTCCTCGGCTGGGGCGTGGCCCGGCTCTGCGTGAAGGCGCAAGGAGAGGCGGTGCGCCGCCTGCGGGAACTGGCCGAGGAGGCGATCCTGCGCTCAGGCCCGGCCTCCCGCGACGATGCCCGGGCTCTCGCCGGCCAGGTCGGGGCGGCGATCCGCGCCGCCGACGGGTTGCTCGCCGTCGGCATCCTGGTCCCGGCGCTGGCGGCGGGCGCCGTGCTGGTGACGCTCGCGGTCGCCGCCGCGGTGGCGCCGCGCCTCGTCGCGGTGGCGGGCATCAGCCTGGTGGCGGCGGCGCTGGCGCGCCAGCTCCTCATCGCCCGCACCGAGCGCCGGGACGACCAGCGCCGGCTGGAGGGCGCCGCCCTGGAGCGCGGCCTGACCGACCTGGTGCGGCGCCTGCCGGCGGTGCGGGCCCACGGCACGACCGAATTCGAGCATGCCCGCCTCGGCCACGTCGCCGAGCGGGCCCGCCGGGCGCTGACCGAGACCGAGGACGAGCTCTCCCGCGCCCGCGCCCCGGCTCTGGCGATCGCCGTGCTGGTGCCGACGATCGTCCTCGCCGCCGCGCTCTGGCAGGGCCCGACGCCCACCGCCCCGGTGAGTGCCGGCGGCCTGTCGGCGGTGCTCGGTGCGCTCGCCGTCGCGTCGAGCGCCGTCGCCGCCTTCTTGCGCCAGAACCGGCGCCGCCGCGCCGCCCTGCCGGCCTTCCGGGAGATCGCCCGCGCCACCGCCTCGCTCGAGGCCCGCGCCCGGGCGCCGCGCCGCCTGCGCAGCCAGTCCGAATCGCTGCCCGACGGCGGTCCGATCGTGCTGTCGCGCGTCGCGGCCTACGATCCGGCCTCGGGCGAGCGGCTGATCGGCCTCGACCTCACCGTGCCGATGCCGGGCCACGTCGCGATCCTCGGCGACCGCGGGAGCGGCAGCCGGGTGCTGGCGGCCCTGATCGCCGGCCAGCTCGAACCCACCGCCGGGGCGGTCTCCTACGCGGGCACCGACCTGCGCTCGGTCGATCCGGCGGAGCGGGCCCGGCGCATCGCCTATGCGGGGGCAGAGCCGGTGCTGATGAGCGGTACGCTGCTGCAGAACCTGCTCTACGGCGACCCCGCCTTCGCCGACGGATCGAGCCCGGAGGCGAGCGCTCCGCAGTCCCGCGAACTGGAGGAGCGGCTGGTCGAGGCCCTGTCGGTCACCGGACTCGACCGGCTGGTCTATGGCCGCGGGCTCGCCAGCGTGCTGCCGCGCCGGCTCGATGCCGCCACCGCCGCCGCCATCGTCGAGACCCGGGATGCGCTTCGCGCCGCGCTCACGGCGGACCAGGCCGCCCACCTGATCGAGCCGTTCGATCCCGCCCGCTACAACCGCCAGGCGACGGTGGGCGAGAACATCCTGTTCGGGGCGCCCGTCGGCTCGGCCTTCTCGGAGGCGCGGCTCGCCGGCCATCCCTTCACCCGGGCGGTGCTGGAGGCGGAAGGCCTGACCCGGCCGATGACCGAGATGGGGCTTTCCATCGCCCGGGCCACCGTCGAGATCTTCTCCGACCTGCCCGACGACCACCCGCTCTTCGACGCCTTCTCGCTCTTCCCGGCCCGGGAGCGCGGCTTCTTCGAGGATCTGGTGGCGCGCCAGCCGGAGGCCTCCGGCTGGCGCCGCGGCCCGGCCGGCCAGCGCGACCGCGCCCGGCTGATCGGCCTGTGCCTGCGCTACAGCGAGACCCGGCACCGCTTCGGCCTGATCGACGAGGCGATGGAGGCGCGCCTCGTCGCGGCGCGGCGCACCTTCGCGGCCCTGCTGCCGGCCTCGCTCCAGGGCTCGGTGGAGTTCTACGATCCCGGCAAGGTCACCGCCGCGGCGAGCCTGGAGGAGAACCTGCTGTTCGGCCGGATCGCCGGCGCCGAGGCCGGGGCCGGCGCGCGGGTGCGCAGCCTGATGCAGACGGTGCTGCGCGAGCGCGGCCTGGAACGGAGCGTCTACCGCTTCGGCCTCGCCACCCAGGTCGATCCGCGGGCGGCCGACAGCGGGCTCTCGGGCCGCGACGGCTTCACGCCGTCGGAACGCCTGGCGATCGACCTCGCCCGCTGCCTGGTGCGTCGGCCCGACATCCTGGTGGTCGGCCTCGCCCTCGACGATCGCGGCGCGCCCGAGATCATGGCAGGGATCGCGCGGCTGCGGGCGGCCCGGGCCGGGCGCGGCCTCGTGGTCTGCCTGCCGGACGAGTGCCGGCCGGAATCGGGCATCCCCTTCGACCTCGTGCTGCGGGCCGAGCGCAACACCGTGGTGCAGACCGGCGCCGGATCGCCTCCCGCCGATGATCCCGAGGCGGGACTTCCCGCGACGGCCGCGCTCGGGCAAGATGCCCCATCGTCCACAGGCCCGGTGCGCGAGCACACGGCTTAACGACAGATTAGGCCGTCCGGGGGAACCTTCGTCTTGCGCTCATCGTTCGTGAGGCACATCTCTCGTGCACAGCCCAACCTAGTGTCTTGCCGGACCGACCGGCCGGAGCATCCGCCATGTGCGTCATCGCACATCCAACCCCCACTCACCCCATCACGGTCGCCGGCATGACAACGAGGGGTCCTCTCATGGAAGCCGGCCTGACGTTCCGGTTCTGGGGCGTCAGGGGGTCGACCTGCGCCTCCGGTCCGGAATTCGTGGAATTCGGCGGGCATACCCCCTGCGTGGAAGTTCGCTGCGGCGAGCGGCTGTTCGTGATCGATGCCGGCACCGGCATCAACGCCTTCGGCG
Organism: Methylobacterium sp. SyP6R; assembly: GCF_019216885.1. Taxonomy (NCBI): domain Bacteria; kingdom Pseudomonadati; phylum Pseudomonadota; class Alphaproteobacteria; order Hyphomicrobiales; family Methylobacteriaceae; genus Methylobacterium; species Methylobacterium synurae. The sequence goes on from NZ_JAAQRC020000001.1 coordinate 6,174,500, forward strand.
TCCATCATCGCGACCGGCTGCCCCAGCGGATCGACCTGCTGCTGAGCCACCTCCACCTCGACCATGTCGGCGGCCTGCCGTTCATGAAGCCGGCGGTGCTGAACCCGGCCTGCGAGATCCACACCTGGTGCGGCAACCTCGACGGGGCGAGCGCGGCCGAGCCCCTCGACCGGCTGTTCTCGCCGCCGCTCTTCCCGATCACCCTCGACATGTTCCCCGCCCGCTTCGTGCATCACGGGTTCAAGGCCGGCGAGAGCCTGACCTTCCCGGACGGCGCGGTGGTCGACACCATCCCGCTCGAGCATCCCCAGGGCGCCACCGGCTACCGCTTCCGCCATGGCGGCCGCACCGCCTGCTACATCAGCGACCTCGAACATTCCGAGCCCTGGCCCGACCCGGCCCTGCTCGATTTCGTGCGCGGCGCCGATCTCGTTGTCTACGACGGGATGTTCACGCAGGGCGAGTACCCGGCCTGTCGCGGCTGGGGCCACTCGACCTGGCAGAAGGGCGTGGAACTGTGCCGCGCCGGCAATGTCGGGCGGCTCGCCATCGTGCATCTCTATCCGCAGCACACCGACGCGCTGCTGCGCGAGCTGGAGGTGCAGATGCAGGCCGAGATGCCCGGCGCCTTCGTGGCCCGCGAGCGCCAGGAGATCAGCTTCGCCTCCGTGGCGGTGGCGGCGAGCCCGCGGCGGCGCCGCGCGCGGGTCGCGGCGGTGGCCTAGAAGGCTTTCGACCTAGTGTCCTGGCACTGAAGTTCGGCAATGAACGAGGTTATGTGTCCGCGAGCTGCGCGGTTCGGAGGCAGAAGCGCTCGACCGAGGCGATGATCTGTTCGGCGGACTTGGTCCAACGAAACGGCTTGGGATCGGCGTTGTGCGCTTTCAGGAAGGCGTTGATCGCCTGCTCCAGGTCCTCGACGCTGCGATAGACGCCGCGCCGGATTTCACGCTCGGTCAGCAGGGCGAAGAAGCGTTCGATCTGATTGAGCCAGGAGGCGCTGGTGGGCGTGTGATGCACCTGCCAGCGCGGCCGGCGTGCCAGCCACTCCCGCACCTCGGGCGTGGTGTGGGTGGCGTAGTTGTCCATCACCAGATGCACGTCGAGATCGGTGGGCACGTTGACCTCGATCGTGTCGAGGAAGGTGAGGAACTCGCTGGCGCGATGGCGCGGCTGGCACTGCCCGATCACCCGCCCGGTGGCGATGTCGAGCGCGGCGAACAGGGACGTCGTGCCATGGCGCTTGTAGTCGTGGGTGCGCCGCTCGATGTCGCCCGGCTGGAGCGGTACCACGGGCTGCGACCGATCGAGCGCCTGGATCTGGCTCTTCTCGTCGACACACAGCACGACGGCACGGGTCGGCGGATCGAGGTAGAGCCCGACGATATCACGGACCTTGCCGACGAAGTCGGGGTCGGTGGAGAGCTTGAAGGTCTTGGTGCGGTGCGGCTTGAGCCCGAAGGCGTGCCAGATGCGCTGGACGCTGGTGTGGGAGAGGCCGTGGCGTTTGGCGATCAGGCGCGAACTCCAGTGCGTGGCGCCCTCGGGCCTGCGTTCCAGGGTGTCGAGCACGAGGGCCTCGACCGCGTCATCGTCGATGCGACGGGGAGCGCCGCTGCGGGGTTGATCGTAGAGCCCCTCGACGCGGTCGCGCAGGAAGCGGTTGCGCCACTTGCTGACAGTCGCCGGATCGAGGGCGAGATCGGCCGCGATGGCTTTGTTGGAGGCGCCCTCGTCGGCCAGCAGCAGGATGCGGGCACGCGTGGCCAGGCCTTGCGCGGTCTTGCGACGCTCCGCCCATTTCTCCAGGGCGCCGCGCTCGGCCGGGCTCAGGTTGACCGCAGGCAGGGGACGAGGCATCGGTGCCCTCCGTGGCAGGATCCTCCCCTACAACGTTCGTCGCCGAACTTTAGTGCCAGGACACTAGAAGGCGCTCGCGGCCCAGCCGGAGAGCAGCCCGGCGCCCAGCACCAGCACGAAGGCGGCGGCCCACAATTCGAGGACGCCGACCGCGATCGCCCCGCCCTGGCCGCGGCCGCCGGCGAGCCGCAGGGCCAGCGCCTTGGCGAAGACCGCGAGCGCCGCCAGCACGCCGGTGGTGATCGCGGTGCCGAGCGCCATCGCCAGGGTGGCGGCGATGCCGGCCCACAGGATGCCTTGCGAGAGGGCGAAGACCAGCACCAGCACCGCGCCGGCGCAAGGCCGCGTGCCGGCGGCGAAGACCACGCCGGCCTGCTCGCGCCAGGTCGTCAGGCGCTCCACCTTGGCTCCGTCGGCAAGACCCGCATGGCCGCAATCGGATCCGCAGGCCGGTCCGGCCTCGCGGTTGAGGAGCCGGGCGAGCTGCCCAGCCTTGCGCCAGGTCACCGCCGCCCCGAGCAAGGCCACGCAGGCGAAGCTCGCGGTCTCGATCATCGTTCCGGCCTGGTTGAGGCCGGACGCGGTCATCCGCAGCAGGACCGCGCCGCCGCCGACCAGCGCCAGGGCGACGACCGCCTGCAGCAGGGCGGCGAGCAGGCTCAGGGCGAAACCGCGACGCAACGCCCGTTCGCCGGCCATGAGGTAGCCGGCGATCACCGCCTTGCCATGGCCGGGCCCGGCGGCGTGCAGCACACCGTAGGCGAAGCCGAGGCCGACGAGGGTCAGGGTGCCGTCGCGCCCGGCCTTCACCGCCGACACCGCCGCCTGGAGCGCCCGGGAGAAACCCGCCTGCATGGCGAGCAGCCAGGCCCCGAGGCTGGTGGCGCCGGTGGGCGCCGCCTCGCGAAAGCCGATGCCGAAGGGCGAGCGCGGCGGAGCCCGGAAGCCCGGCGCCAGGATGCCGAGCAGGGCCGCCAGCAGTGCGGCGGCCGCCAGCACCGCGAGGGCGGCAAGCCCTAAGCGCTGGAGGGTGCGGGAAGGGGGATTGAGGCTGAGCGCGGTCAGCATGCGACGACGATCCGGTTGGCGAATTGCACCCCGTAGGTCGAGGCGGCGGTCATCGCCTCGAAGAACGCCTCCGACATGCCGGTGGCGGCGGGTGCCGGCGCGGCCGTCTTCGGCCGGTGGGCGGTGGCGCGGCAGCCGGCCGGGGCGCCCTTGAGCGTCGCGACGTCGTCGCCCTCGGCGAGGCTGAAGGCGACGAAGTAGGTCGGGTCGTAGACCTCGAGCGAGGCGGTGCCGGCCAGAGGCGCCTTGAGCGGCACGGTGAAGCGCAGGGTGAGCTGCCCGTCCGCGAAGGTCATCGCCGGATCGGTCGCGGTGCCGAGATCCTGCTTGCGGCCATTGACCTTCAGCAGCGTGAAGTAGCCCTGCTCGGCCAGGTTCTCGGCATTGTCGCGGGCGAGCGCCGCCAGCGCCGCCGGGTTGATCGGCCCGGCCGGCGACTGGCCGAGGCCCTGGATCGCGAAGGCGGAATAGGTCGGATCGAAGGTCCAGGCGTGCCGCACCGCCCGCAAGGCCCCGTCCGGCCCGTAATCGAGTTCGGCCCGGGTGGTGATCCAGACATGGGGATGGGCGAGCGCCGGCGTCGCCGCGGCGAGAGCCGCAGGCAGAAGACCGGCCAGGAGACCGGCGAGCAGACGGGACGGGCGCAGCATGACAATGTCCTTCGGCGACGCCCGCCCCTCGTGGTGAAGCGACGGTGAAGCGCGTCGCGCCCCCGGTGGCGCACTGGTCCCGCCGCATTGCGGCGGGAGCGGGGCGGCGGGAACGGGCTTCCCGACCGGACGGCTCGCGCGGGTCGAACCCTCCCCCCTATGCGGGGGAGGGTGGACCCTGCGTCAGCAGGGGCCGGGAGAGGGGCAGCGCGACGGCGAAGAAAGTGGCGTCCTTCAGATTGGTCGCGACTTCTCCGGAAGCGTCGTCCCCTCTCCCGGCTCGCTCCGCTCGCCACCCTCCCCCGCAGAGGCTAGCGTGTTCACACTTCTCGGTTCGAGAGCTTCTCCGGTGAAGTTCGCGCGCCTCTCCTCCCCCCGGCGATCCCGGGCTTGCCCGGAATCGCTGCAAGTTGTGGGGAGGAGCTGGAGGTGGGGGTGGTGCCGGATAGAGCGCAGCGGTGCCTCCTGCACCACCCCCACGCGGGATCTTCGATCCCCATAACCCCTCCCCACAAGGGGGAGGGGAAAGCGCATATTTACAGAGGGTTAGCTCTCGAAGGAGAAGTGTGAATCCGCTAGCCCGCAGAGGGGGGAGGGTTTGGAGCCAAGTCCCCCTCCCCCCGCACCAATCCCCGCTCCAGCAGGTCCAGGTGCCCGGCCAGGTAGGCCGCGCCGTCCAGGGCGTGGTCGTCGCCGAACATCAGCCGCCAGGTGCAGGCCATGATGACCGGGGCGAAGAGCAGGTGGGGGAATTCCTCGGCGGCGGAGGCGCGGAACTCGCCCCGCGCGATCCCGTAGCGGACGACCCGGCGCAAGGCCTCCACCTCCGGGCCGATCACCTCGGCGCGCCAGCGCTCGACGAGGTCGGGGAAGCGGCTGACCTCGGCGAGCAGCATCCGGATGATCTCGCGGGTGCGCCGGTCCTCGACCATCTGGGCGTATTCGAAGGCGAAATGGGTGCGCAGGATCGCCATGGCGGAGCCCTCCGGCGCCGCGGTGAGCGCCGCCAGATGCTCCCGCGACGGGCGGCTCATCTCGTGCATGGTGGCGAGGAACAGGTCCTCCTTGCTCGGGAAGTACAGGTAGATCGTGCCCTTGGTGATGCCGGCGCGGGCCGCCACGTCGTCGAGCTTGGTCGCCGCGAAGCCGCTGCGGGCGAATTCCTCGAACGCCGCCTGCACGATCTCGCCGGGCCGCTCCTCCTTGCGCCGCCGGCGCTGTCCCGCCACTGCCATCTCGTGCCCTTATTGACTGCCTGGTCAGTTATTAGTACGAGATGGGTGTCGCCTTCAAGGAGCGCGCCATGGCCCGCACGGTGATGTGCCCATCCCGGATCAGCCGGTCCCCTCCAACCCTCCCGGCTCGGCCCGGTTTCACCCGCCTGCCGAACGGTCTCGACCTCCACGCTCCCGCGGCCTCCCGCGCGCATCCGCTGCTGCCCCGGCGCGGGGCGGTGCCGGCGGCAGCCCTGCTGCTCGTCGCCATCGCCGGCTGGGCCGGGCTCATCGCCTGGACCCGGATCGATCCGGTGGCGGCGCCCTGCACGGCCTGCCGGGTCGAACAGAGCGGGCTCTGAGCCGGTCATCCCTTTCGCGTTCGCCCCGGCCTGGCGCCGGGGCCTCGTCACAGATGCGGCGGCGCTTCCCGACCGGGCGGCACGCCACATCTGGAAGGAGCGGCCGCATCCGCCCCCTCGCGGCCGCTCCTTCACATCCGCCCTCCGCCCGTGCTGTCCTTCGGGGCTTCCCGTCCCACGCCGAACCGGTGCGCTCGACGACCATGACACCCAGCCCGATCCTCCGGGGCCTCCACCGCTCGGCCGTGACGGCCGCCCTGCTCCTCGCGGGGCAAATCCTCGCGGGCCAAGCCCGCGCCGATGCGCCCACCCCCACGGCCAAGGACACGACCAAGGACGATGCGCGGCCTGCGGCGCCTGAGACGAAGCCCGCGCCGCCTCCCGGCGCGCCCGCCCAGGTCCGGGTCGTCACCGCGGCGCTCGCCCCGGTCTCGGCCGAGGTCGTGCTGACCGGCGACATCCAGGCCAAGTTCTCGAGCAACATCGCCTTCCGGGTCAGCGGCAAGATCCAGGAGCGCCTGGTCGAGGTCGGCGAGCACGTCACCGCCGACCAGGTGCTGGCGCGGCTCGAGCCGCAGGAGCAGCAGGTCAACGTCGACACCGCGCAGGCGGCGCTCGCCTCGGCCGAGGCCCTGCTGACCCAGGCGAAGGTGAGCTTCGAGCGGCAGCAATCGCTGATGCGCAGCGGCTATACCACCCGCACCGCCTACGACCAGGCCGAGCAGACCCTGCGCACCACCCAGGCCTCGGTGGAATCCGCCAAGGCGGCTCTGGGCAATGCCCGCGAGCAATTCTCCTATACCGAGCTGAAGACCGGGGTCGCCGGCATGATCACGGCGCGCAACGCCGAGGCCGGCCAGGTGGTGCAGTCGGGCCAGACGGTGTTCACCCTGGCCCAGGACGGGCCGCGCGACGCGGTGTTCATCGTCTCCGAGACACTGCTCGCCGAGCCGCCGGAGGGCAAGACGATCGACATCATCCTCCTGTCCGACCCGCGGATACGCACCACCGGCACGGTGCGGGAGATCTCGCCGGCGGTCGATCCGTCGTCCGGCGGCGTGCGGGTGAAGATCGGACTCTCCAAGGTCCCGCCCGAGATGTCGCTCGGGTCCACCGTGGCGGGCCTCGGCCGCTTCCGCGCCCGGCAGGCGGTCAGCCTGCCCTGGAGCGCGCTGTTTCGCTGGCAGGACCGGCCGGCGGTCTGGGTGCTCGATCCGGGCAGCGGCACCGTCGCACCGAAGACCGTGACCATCGACCGCTACGCCGGCTCGGCCATCGTCCTGTCGGACGGCATCGAGCCGGGCGAGCGGGTGGTGACGGCCGGGATCCAGCTCCTGCGCCCCGGCCAGACGGTCGCGGTGGTCGGGGAGGACGGACGGTGAAACACGTCCCCGCCCTCGCCATCCTCGTCCTTCTCGCCGCCTGCCAGGAGAAGAAGGCCGAGGCACCGCCGCCGGTGCGCCCGGTGCTCACCACCCGCGTCGAGGTCCGCACCGCCGAGACCTTCGGCCCCTTCGCCGGCACGGTCGAGCCGCGCTACCAGACGCAAGCCGGGTTCCGGGTGCCGGGCCGGATGGTCGCCCGCGACGTCTATGTCGGCGACCTCGTGCCCAGGGGCGCCCGGCTCGCCGCCCTCGATCCCACCGTGCTGCAATTCGCCGTCACCCGGGCCCGGGCCGACGTCACCGACGCGGAGGCGCAGCTCGCCAACGCCAATGCCGTCGAGGGGCGCCAGCGCACCCTGTTCGACGGCGGCAACGTCACCCAGGCCGCCCTCGATTCGGCGGTCGCCACCCGCGACACCGCCGCGGCGCGCCTCGCCCAGGCCAGGGCCGCCCTCCAGAAGGCGACCGACGAGCTCGGCTACGCCACCCTGAAGGCCGATGTCGACGGGGTGGTGACCGCCTGGAGCGCCGAGGTCGGGCAGGTGGTGAGCGCCGGCCAGGCCGTGGTGACGCTCGCTCGCCCCGACATCCGCGAGGCGGTGGTCGACATCCCGGACGGGCTGATGGCCGGCATCAAGGCCGGCACCGAGTTCACCGTGACGCTCCAGGCCGCCCCGACCATCACCGCCAAGGGCCGGGTGCGCGAGATCGGGCCGCTCGCCGACCCGGCGACCCGCACCCGCCGGGTGCGCATGACCCTGACCGATCCGCCGGAAGCGTTCCGGCTGGGCACCACCATCACGGTGGCTTTGGCGCGCGCCACACCGCCCCGCATCACCCTGCCGGCCACCGCCCTCCTGCGGGAGGAGAGCCGCACCAGCGTCTGGGTCGTCGCACCGGACGGCAAATCGGTCGCCCGCCGCGACGTCGCGGTGGTCCCGCCCGCCGACACCGCGCCCCGCGCCGACGATGCGGTGACCCTGAGCGACGGCCTGAAGGCCGGCGAGACCGTGGTGGTGGCGGGCGTCCACAGCCTGAAGGACGGACAGGCGGTGCGCCTCGCCGACTCCGGTCTCTGACCGCTCCCTGATCTTTTCGCGCGCGGCCCGACGCGGCCCGCCTTCCAGAGCAGCGCCCGATCGCGCCGCGATCGGACACCGCTCCCGGTCTTTGATTGAGCCGCATTTTCTGCGACGAACCGGTATCCCCTTCGTCGGAAAATGCTCTGACTCCCTTTCAGCGCGAGGCCGCGCCCCGATGAAGTCGTTCAACCTCTCCGAATGGGCGCTGTCGCACCGCTCCTTCGTCTGGTTCCTGATGGTGGTGGCGATCGTCGCCGGCGCGATGTCGTACCGCAAGCTCGGCCGCGAGGAGGACCCGGCCTTCGCGATCAAGACCATGGTGGTGCAGGCGGTGTGGCCCGGCGCCACGATCAGCGACACCCTCGACCAGGTCACCGACCGGATCGAGAAGGAGCTGCAGCAGATTGGCGCGGTCGACTACACAAGGAGCTACACCACGCCCGGCCAGGCGACGGTGTTCGTGAACCTGCGCGACACCACCCCGCCGCAGACGATCCCGTGGCTGTTCTACCAGGTCCGCAAGCGCCTCGGCGACATCAAGGGCACCTTCCCGCAGGGCATGCAGGGCCCGTTCTTCAACGACGAGTTCGGCGACGTCTACGGCAACGTCTACGCCTTCACGGCGGACGGGCTGTCGATGCGCCAGCTGCGGGATTACGTCGAGACGGTCCGCACCCGGATCATCAAGGTGCCGAGCATCGGCAAGACCCAGATCATCGGCGCCCAGAACGAGGTGATCTATCTCGGCTTCTCGACCCGCAAGCTCGCCGGCCTCGGCGTCGACGTGCAGTCGCTGATCAAGACCCTGCAGGCCCAGAACGCGGTGGCGCCCTCGGGCGTGATCCAGGCCGGGCCGGAGCGGGTCTCGGTCCGGGTCGGCGGCCAGTTCACCGACGAGAACAGCCTGAAGGCGATCAACCTGCGGGTCAACGACCGCTTCTTCCGCCTCTCGGACGTCGCCGAGATCGAGCGCGGCTACACCGACCCGCCCGAGGCGCTCTTCCGCTACAACGGCCGGCCGGCGATCGGCCTCGCCATCGCCATGCAGCAGAGCGGCAACCTGCTCGAATTCGGCGAGGCCCTGAAGTCCCGCATGCGCCAGGTCGAGGCGGAACTCCCCGTCGGCGTCGGCATCCACCTCGTCTCGGACCAGCCCAGGATCGTCGAGGAGGCGGTCGGCGGCTTCACCAAGGCCCTCGTCGAGGCGGTCGTGATCGTGCTCGTGGTCTCGTTCCTGAGCCTCGGGATGCGGGCCGGCCTCGTGGTGTCGTTCTCGATCCCGCTGGTGCTCGCCATCGTGTTCGTCATCATGGAGGTGATGGGGGTCACGCTGCAACGCATCTCGCTCGGCGCCCTCATCATTGCCCTCGGCCTCCTCGTCGACGACGCGATGATCACCGTCGAGATGATGGTGGCGCGGCTGGAGGCCGGGGACAGCCTGCACAAGGCCGCGACCTTCGCCTACACCTCCACCGCCTTCCCGATGCTCACCGGCACGCTCGTCACCGTGGCGGGCTTCCTGCCGATCGGCTTCAACGGCTCGGCGGCGGGCGAGTACACCTACTCGCTGTTCGTGGTGATCGCGGCCTCGCTCCTCGTCTCCTGGGTGGTGGCGGTTTTGTTCGCGCCGCTCATCGGCGTGAAGATCCTGCCGAAGACCATGAAGGGCCACCACGAGAAGCCGAGCCGCCTGCTCAACGGCTTCAGGGCCCTGCTGCTGCCGGCGATGCGCTTCCGCTGGGTGACGGTCGCTTCCTGCGTCGGCCTGCTCGGGCTCGCGGTGGTCGGCATGGGCCACGTCCAGCAGCAATTCTTCCCGGCCTCCGACCGGCCCGAGGTGCTGGTCGACATGACCCTGCCGCAGAACGCCAGCATCAGTGAGACCAAGGCGCAGATGGACCGGTTCGAGCTGGCCCTGAAGGGCGACCCCGAGATCAAGCGCTGGAGCTCCTATGTCGGCCAGGGCGCGATCCGCTTCTACCTGCCCCTCGACCAGCAGCTCTCCAACGCCTTCTTCGGCCAGATCGTGATCGAGACCGTGTCGCTGGAGGCCCGCGACCGCACCATGGCGCGGCTCAACGCGCTCGCCCGGCGCGACTTCGTCGGCACCGACGTGTTCATCCATCCCCTCGACCTCGGCCCCCCGGTCGGTCGGCCGATCCAGTACCGCATCAGCGGCCCCGACCTGCAGGTGGTGCGGGCGCAGGCGCTGAAACTCGCCAACCTGGTGGCGCAGAACCCGCATGTCGGCCTGCCGACCTTCGACTGGAACGAGCCCGGCAAGGTCCTGCGGGTCGAGATCCTGCAGGACAAGGCGCGCCAGCTCGGCGTGACCTCGCAGGACATCGCCGGCATCCTCAACGGTGTCGTCGGCGGCACCACGATCACCCAGGTCCGCGACGCGATCTACCTCGTCGACGTGGTCGGCCGGGCGCAGGGGCCGGAGCGCCGCTCCGTCGACACGCTCCAGAGCCTGCAGGTGCCGACCGCCGGCGGCGCCACCGTGCCGCTGCTCGCCTTCGCCAAGATCCATTACGACCTCGAACAGCCGATCGTCTGGCGCCGGGACCGGATGCCGACCATCACGGTGCGCGCCTCGATCACCGACACGACCCAGCCGCCGACGGTCGTCGACGCGCTCGCCCCCGCCATGGCGCAGTTCCGCTCCGAGCTGCCGGACGGCTACGACGTCGCGACCGGCGGCGCCGTGGAGGAGGCCGCGAAGGGCCAGGGCCCGATCGCCGCGGTGGTGCCGGTGATGCTGCTGGTGATGGCCTTCTTCCTGATGGTGCAGCTCCAGAGCGTCCAGAAGCTCTTCCTCGTCTCGAGCGTGGCGCCGCTCGGCCTCATCGGCGTCGTCGCGGCCCTTCTGCCGTCGGGCGCCCCGATGGGCTTCGTGGCGATCCTCGGCATCCTGGCGCTGATCGGCATCATCATCCGCAACGCCGTGATCCTAGTGACCCAGATCGACGAGTTCGAGGCCGAGGGCATGAATCCCTGGGACGCGGTGGTGGAGGCGACCTGCCACCGCATGCGCCCGATCCTGCTCACCGCGGCCGCCGCGAGCCTCGGCATGATCCCGATCGCCCGCGAGGTCTTCTGGGGGCCGATGGCCTACGCGATGATCGGCGGCATCATCGCGGCGACCTTCCTGACCCTGTTCTTCCTGCCGGCGCTCTATGTCGGCTGGTACCGGATCCGGCCGCAGAAGAAGGGCGAGGCGCACGTGCAGGCCGGGGCGTGATCGGGGCGCGAGGCGGCGCATGCCCGACAGGGCATGGGCGTCCGGGACGGTATGGGCGCCCGGACATGCGACGCCGCCGTGAATAATCCGGGGCGGCCGACAACCTCCGCTGGTCCCCCGACATCTCCCTGCGTAAGCTGCGCGGCACGCCAGGAGACGAGCCGGTTCGCGAACCGAGGGTGACGAATCCGGGTTCGCGCGCCCAGACAGAGGACGACCCGATGACCTCCGCGACACCCGGCCCTGCGCAGCAGGGCGCGCCCGTGACCTTCGACACGCGGCTCGACGGCCTGACCTGGCTGGCCCTCAAGGGCTTCCTGCTCTCGCTCGTGACCTTCGGCGTCTACCGGTTCTGGTACATGACCGACCTGCGGCGGTTCTTCTGGAGCCGCACCGCCATCGACGGGTCGCCGGCCGAGTATACCGGCACCGGCAAGGAACTGTTTCTCGGTTTCCTGGTGGCGCTCGTGCTCCTAGTGCCGGTCTATCTCGGCCTGTTCGCGATCTCCCTGGCGTTCCCTCGGCTGGCGCCGTTCTCGGTGGTGATCTCCTTCGTCACCCTGTTCGTGCTCGGGCAATACGCCCTCTATCGCGGGCGCCGCTACCGGGCGATGCGCACGCTGTGGCGCGGCATCCGGCTCGGCCAGGACGGCTCGGCCTCCGTCTACGCGGCCCGGGCGGCGGGCTGGTGGCTTCTCGTCTCTCTGACCTTCGGGCTCGCCTTCCCGTTCATGCGGGCGAGCCAGGAGCGCTACCGCATCGACCACACCCTGATCGGCACGAGCCGGCTGAACTCGGAGGCGCGCGGGCGCAAGCTGCTGGGGCCGTGGCTATTGTTCTACCTCGTGGGGCTCGGACCGCTGATCGGGCTCGGCCTCGCGCTCGTGGTCGCGTCCGATTTCTCGCCGCCGACGGACCTGCTGGTGCCGAAGCCGGGCGGCAAGGCGGGCGAAACGATCCTCAACCCGGCCTATGCCGGCACGACGATCGGCCGCCTCGCGACCGCCCTGTTCGTCGCCGCCCTGGCCTGCATCCCGGCGACGTTCCTGCTGATCCCCTATTACCGCGCCCGCGAGGCGCGCGCCTTCGCGGGCGCGGTCCGCCTCGGCAACGCGCGCCTCGCCTCGACCCTGCGGGCCCGCGCCTTCTACCGGCCCTACATCGTTTACGTGCTGTCCCTTGCCGGCGTCCTGCTCGCGCTCGGTCTCGGAGTCGGTCTCCTGGCCCTGGCCGGACAGCAGGCCGGTCTCGGCGTGGTCCACTGGTTCGTCGTCCTGGGCTACCTCGCCCTCGCGCCCCTGGGCGCGGTGCTCTACGTCCGCCTGGTGCGGGCCCGGCTCTGGGCGGCGATCGCGACGAGCCTGACCGTCGCCAACCCGGGGGAACTCTCGACGGTCCTGGCCTCGGCCCGGGGCGCCGGCAGCGGCCTGCAGGAGGGCCTCGCCGACGCGCTGGACGTCGGCGGCGCGCTCCAGATCGGCCTCTGAGCGGTGACGGATCCGCGGCCGCCACTCCCCACCACCATCGAGACCGAGGGACGCTACTTCGACGGTGTCAGCGCACGGCCGCATCCGGTGCGGCTGCTCCTCGACACGCGGCTCCGGGTCAGCGGCCCCGGGATCGCGACGGATTGGAACCCGCTCGACCTCCGGGCGGCGGATTCGGTGCCGCCGCTGATGCGGATCGGCCCCGCCCACGCGCCGGACCGGGTCGAATTCTCGGATGCGTCGCTCGCCGCCGCCCTGGCGGAGCGCTGCCCGGATCTGCGTCGGCGGGATGAGGCGGGCGGCGCCCTGCGCCTCGTGCTCTGGTCCGCCGCCGCCGGGCTCTCGGTCCTGCTCGTCGCGATCTTCGGCGTCCCGTACCTGGCGCGGCTGCTCGTCCCGCTCGTGCCGGATTCCGTCGAGGCGCGCCTCGGCGCCGTGGTCGAGCCGCAGGTGGTGCGCCTCCTGGGACAGCCGCCGGCCTGCACCGAGGGACCCGGGCGCGCCGCCCTCGATCGTCTCGTCGCCAAGCTCGTTGCCGCAGGAGGTCCCGATGGGCCGCGGCCGTCGGACCTCACCGTGACCGCGCGCCGCCACGGGATGGCCAACGCCTTCGCGCTGCCGGGCGCCCGGGTGATCCTCCTCTCGGGCC